>JAATES010000209.1 GCA_015655615.1 Actinomycetales bacterium | reverse complement strand
CGAGGCGGGCAATACCTCGCCGTACTTCCACGGACTCACGCGTCCGTGGGAGGCCGAGGAGGAGGCAACCCACCGCGCGATAATGATTGCGCACCTCACCGGCGCGCCCCTGTACGTCGTTCACGTCAGCGCAAAGCAGGCCGTCGACCAGATCGCCGCGGCGCGCGACCGCGGACAGAACGTCTTCGGCGAGACCTGTCCGCAGTACCTCTACCTCTCACTCGAGGAGCAACTGGGCGCCCCGGGCTTCGAGGGCGCCAAGTGGGTCTGCTCGACGCCGTTGCGGTCCCGCGAGGAGGGGCACCAGGACCACATGTGGCAGGCCCTGCGGACCAATGACCTGCAACTCGTGTCCACCGACCACTGCCCGTTCTGCATGAAGGACCAGAAGGAGCTCGGGATCGGCAATTTCGCCAAGATCCCCAACGGCATCGGCTCGGTGGAGCACCGCATGGACCTGTTGTACCAGGGCGTGGTGACCGGCCAGCTGACCCTGGAGCGCTGGGTGGAGACCTGCTCGGTGACCCCGGCGCGCATGTTCGGCATGTACGGCAAGAAGGGCGTCATCCAGCCCGGTGCCGACGCCGACATCGTCATCTACGACCCGAACGGGCACACCAGCATCGGAGTGGGCAAGACCCACCACATGAACATGGACTACTCCGCCTGGGAGGGCTTCGAGATCGACGGCCACGTGGACACCGTGCTGTCGCGCGGCGAGGTCATCGTCGACCACGACGCGTTCCTCGGACGCCCGGGACACGGCAAGTACATCAAGCGCGGCCTGACCCAATACCTGAGCTGAGGACATGACTGATGGATTTCGGAATCGTTCTGCAAAATGACCCGCCGGCATCGCGCGTCGTCGAACTGGCCCGGCTGGCGGAGACTCACGGCTTCTCCCACGCGTGGACGTTCGACTCCCACCTGCTCTGGGAAGAGCCGTTCGTGGTGTATTCGGCGATCCTGGCGGCCACGCGCAAGATCACGGTCGGGCCGATGGTCACCAACCCCGCCACTCGTGACTGGACGGTGATGGCCTCACTGTTCGCGACCCTGAACGAGATGTACGGCAACCGGACCATCTGCGGCATCGGGCGCGGTGACTCGGCGGTGCGGGCCCTGAACGGGCGGCCGTCCAACCTGGCGACACTGCGCGACGCCATCCACGTCATCCGCGAGCTGGCGAACAGCCGCTCCGTCCAGATCAACGACCGCACCGTCCAGTTCCCCTGGTCCAAGGGCTCGCAGCTGGACGTCTGGGTGGCGGCCTACGGGCCGCTCGCGCTCAAGCTCACCGGCGAGGTCGGGGATGGATTCATCCTCCAGCTCGCCGACCCGGACATCGCCGGCTGGATGATCAAGGCGGTGCGAGACTCGGCTGAGGCCGCGGGCCGCAACCCGGAGGAGATCAAGTTCTGCGTCGCGGCCCCGGCCTACACCGGCACCGGCGAGTCGCCCGCCGAGCGCGCTCATATGCGGGAACAGTGCCGGTGGTTCGGCGGCATGGTCGGCAATCACGTGGCGGACATCGTGAAGCGCTACGGCACCGACTCCGCCATCCCCAAGGTGCTCACCGACTACATCAAGGACCGTGAGGGCTACGACTACAACGAGCACGGCCGCGCCGGGAACAGCCACACCACGTTCGTCCCCGACGAGATCGTCGAGCGGTTCTGCCTGCTGGGCTCTCCGAGCGAGCATGTGGAGAAGCTGACCGCGCTCAAGGGCCTGGGCGTCACGCAGTACGCGGCCTACCTGCAGCACGACAACAAAGAGGGCACGCTGCGCACCTACGGCGAACGGGTCATTCCCGCGCTGGCCGAGCACATCACGGCCACCGCATGACCAGCCGGCGGCCGTCGGGCCGGACGCGCGCGATTCTCACCGGCGTCCTCGGCATCGTGGCGCTCATGGCGGTATGGGAGCTCTACAAGTGGCTCGCGCCGGACGGCGGGGTCACCGTCGGCGGGGCCACCGTCCTGCCCCGAGCGAGCGATACCGCCATGCCTCACCTGTGGGAGATGGCGGAGCGGGCAGGTCAGCCGGTCAACCGGTCCTCGAGTGCCGTCCCGTTGTGGCGAGCGGTGCTCGAGGCCGGAGCCTTCAGTTTTCGCGTCGCGGCCATCGGGTGGCTGGTGGGCGTGGTGGTGGGCTTCCTGCTCGCCATCGTGATGCAGCGCTTTCGCACGGCCCGGTCGGCGGTCCTGCCCTGGGTCGTCCTGAGCCAGACCGTGCCCCTGATCGCGCTGGCCCCGCTCGTCAAAGGCTGGGGGAACAAGCTCGAGTTCGGCAGTTTCCAGTGGGAGCCCTGGATGTCGGTCGCGGTCATCGCGTCCTACCTCGCATTCTTCCCGGTGGCGGTCGGAGTGCTGCGCGGGCTCGGCTCCCCCGAGGCCGTTCACCTGGACCTCATGCGGTCCTTCGGCATCGGCTGGTGGCGCACGCTGTGGCGGCTCCGGCTGCCTGCGAGCGTCCCGTACCTGCTTCCGGCCTTGCGGCTCGCGGCCGCGAACGCGGTGGTCGGCGCCGTGGTCGCCGAGGTCTCCACCGGGCTCAAGGGCGGACTGGGCCGAATGATCATCGAGTTCTCCCAGGCCGGCAGCAGCGATCCGGCGAAAGCCTGGGCGCCCATCTTCGGGGCCGTCCTGGTGGGCCTCGTCGCGGCGGGCGTGGTCGCCCTCATCGGCCTGACATTGCGGCGCTACCGATATGCGGAGGTCTCATGAGCACCCCTAACGAATCCACGCCCGTCCCGGCCCCGACAAGCACCAGCGGCGCGGCGATCGCGGTCGAGGTCACAGGCGTCGGCCGGGTCTTCGGCGGGCGCTCCGGCGCAGTCACCGCTTTGGACAACGTCGATCTGACGGTGGCGGCGGGCGAGTTCGTCTCCCTGATCGGGCCGTCGGGCTGCGGGAAGTCGACCCTCATGCGGCTCATCGCCGACCTCGACCAGCCGACCTCCGGCACGGTGACCGTCTTCGGCAAGCCCGCCTCGGTGGCCCGGGAGAACCACGACTACGGCATCGCCTTCCAGCAGGCGGGGCTCTTGCCCTGGCGGACCGTCCAGGCGAACATCGAGCTCCCGCTGGAACTGCACGGCACGGGGCGGGCCGGGCGGGCGGAACGGGCCCGTGAGCTCCTGGCGCTCGTGGGATTGTCCGACTTCGGCGGCCACCTGCCCAGCCAGCTCTCCGGCGGTATGCAGCAACGGGTCGCCATCGCCCGGTCCCTGGCCGAGAGCCCCAGTCTGCTTCTCATGGACGAGCCCTTCGGCGCACTCGACGAGATGACCCGCGAACGGCTCCAGACCGAGCTGCTGCGCATCCGGGCAGAGACCGGAGCAGCCGTCGTCTTCGTGACCCATTCCATTCCCGAGGCCGTCTACCTCTCCGACCGGGTGGTCGTGATGTCGCCTCGGCCCGGCCGCGTGCAGCAGATCCTCACCATCGGCCTCGGCGCGGCAGGGGACCGCGGCGAGGGCATTCGCGAGGACGTGCAGTTCTTCGATCAGGTCGGTGCGGTGCGCGAGGCGCTCCACGGGATCGCGCCCGCTGGTCGCGGAATGGACCTGCGATGACGGCGACCTGGTCGGGCCGGCTGCGGCTCATCCTCGCCCCGGTGCTGCTCGGCGTGGTGCTCATCGCGTTCTGGCAGTGGATGGTGGTGCACTTCGACCTCGCGCCTTACGTCGTTCCCAGCCCCTCGGCCATCTGGGCGCAGTTCACGGAGAACCTGTCCCGGATCGCCACGGCGAGCGGGGCCACCGCCACCAATGCCTGGTGGGGACTCGTCATCGGAGTGGTGCTGGCCGTGGGCTGGGCTGCACTCGCATCCTCCTTGCGGGTGATCCGGGAGGCCAGTGCCCCCGTCGTCACCGCCGCGTCGGTGATTCCAATCGTCGCACTGGCCCCCGTGCTCTACGCGATGTTCGGTCAGAGCGTGCAGACGGCACGGGTCATGGTCGCCGCACTCGCGGTCTTCGTCCCGGTGTACATCAACACGTTGCGCGGACTGCAGACGGTGGCCCCGATCCACCGCGACCTGATGCGGGTCTATGCGGCCTCCGGCTGGCAGGCCACTCGCACGGTGACCCTGCCTGGGGCCCTGCCCTTCTTCTTCACCGGGTTGGGGATCGCTTCCTCGCTCTCGGTGATCTCGGCCCTGGTCGCCGAGTATTTCGGCGGTCCGGTCGACGGGCTCGGCCATGCCATCACCTCGGCGGTCTCCTCCAGTCGTTACGCCCTGGCTTGGGCCTACGTGCTGGGCGCCGTCGTCACCGGCGTCGTCTTCTACGCCGCCACCATCATCGTCGAGCGGATCGGGCTGCGGAACCATCCCGAGGCCTGACCCGTTCGGTCTTCCCCTCCATCGCACGGCCCTACGAGAGGAACAGCACATGAAGCACCACATTCGCAAGATCGCGGGGGTTGGCGTCATCGGCCTCACCGCTGCGCTTGCTCTGACGGCTTGTAGCAGTTCATCCGACGACTCCAGCGCACCGTCGTCATCCGCGGCCTCCACGTCCGCGTCGGCAAGCACCGGCGAGCTCACCAAGGTCAAGCTCCAGTTGCAGTGGGTGTCCCAGGCTCAGTTCGCGGGCTATTACGCGGCCGTCGACCAAGGGTTCTACAAGGACGAGGGCCTCGACGTGGAGATCGTCGAGGCCGGCACGGACACGGTGCCGATCGACGTGCTCGCCGCAGGCGACGTGGACTATGCGATTTCCTGGGTCCCCAAGGTTTTGGGCTCGATCGAGCAGGGTGCCAAGGTGACCGATGTCGCTCAGATCTTCGAGCGGTCCGGCACGGTACAGATCTCCTTCAAGGATAAGAACATCACCAAGGCCGCCGACCTGGCGGGCAAGAAGGTCGGCAGCTGGGGCTTCGGCAACCAGTGGGAGCTCTTCGCCGGGATGCAGAAGGCCGGCATAGACACCACCACAGGCATCAGCCTGGTGCAGCAGGCGTTCGACATGAACGGATTCCTCGCCGGTGACATCGACGCGGCCCAGGCCATGACGTACAACGAGTACGCCCAGGTGCTGGAGACCAAGAACCCGGAGACGGGCAAGCTCTACCAGCCGTCCGACCTCAACGTCATCGACTGGAACGACGAGGGCACGGCCATGCTGCAGGACGCCATCTGGGCGGACTCCGACAAGCTGGCCAGTGACCCTGCCTACGCCGACACCACGGTGAAGTTCATCAAGGCCTCCATCAAGGGCTGGGCCTATGCCCGGGACGACGCTCAGGCGGCCGCGGACATCGTGACTGCAGCCGGATCGACCCTGGGGACCAGCCACCAGCTGTGGATGACCAACGAGGTCAACAAGCTGATCTGGCCGTCCACCAGTGGAGTGGGCACGATCAACCAGGACCAGTGGGACCAGACCGTGGCCATCGCGAAGGGCACCAAGGATGAGACGGGCTCGACCATCATCACGGCCGACCCGCCCGCCACGGCGTTCAGCAACGAGTACGTGGCCAAGGCGCTGGAGGAGTTGAAGGCTGAGGGCGTTGACGTGATGGGCGCGTCCTACACGCCGATCGACGTCACGCTGAACGAGGGCGGCAACTAGCCCTCACGGGGCGGACCCCTCCGCCCCGACAGGCAGCTCGCACTGCCTCCCCCGGGCTGACCAGGTCTGAGGACCGCGCCTGGTCAGCCCGGGCTCGCCCGGCACGCCCGGGTACTGCTCACCATTTGCCGCCGGAAGGAACCATCATGACCACTGACGTGCCATTGCAGGGCGCCGACCTCGACGCCGCTGTGCTGGAGGACGACCACTCCCGCGTGTTCCACTCCTGGTCCGCGCAGGCCCACCTGCCGAGCTTCGTGGTGGCCGGCGGCAGCGGATCGCACCTCTGGAACCACGCGGGCGACACCTGGCTGGACTTCTCCAGCCAGCTCGTCAACGTCAACATCGGCTACCAGCACCCGGCGGTGGTGGCTGCCATCCAGCAGCAGGCCGCAACGCTGACCACCATCTCCCCTGCGACGGCCAACAAGAGTCGTGCAGAGGCGGCGGGGCGCATCCTCGCGCACCTGCCGGCGAGCTTCACCAAGATCTTCTTCACCAATGCGGGCGCCGACGCCAACGAGAACGCCATTCGCATGGCGAGGCTGCACACGGGCCGGGACAAGGTGGTCTCGCTCTACCGCTCGTACCACGGCAACACCGGCTCCGCGATCGTCGCCACCGGGGACTGGCGCCGGGTCCCCAACGAGTACTCGCGGGGACACGTCCACGTCTTCGGCCCGTACCTGTACCGCTCGGAGTTCTGGGCCACCACGCCGGAGGAGGAATCCGCCCGGGCGTTGCGGCATCTGGAGCGCGTCATCCAGAGTGAGGGAGTCGCATCGGTGGCGGCCATCGTGCTGGAGACGGTTCCCGGTACGGCGGGGATCCTGACCCCGCCTCCGGGCTACCTGTCCGGTGTCCGGGCACTGGCCGACAGGTACGGGATCGTGCTGATCTGCGATGAGGTCATGGCCGGATTCGGGCGGACGGGCTCGTGGTTCGCCTTCGAGCAGTTCGACCTCGTCCCCGATCTGGTGACCTTCGCCAAGGGAGTGAACTCCGGCTACGTTCCCGCCGGTGGCGTGGCCATCAGTGCCCCGATCGCCGCGACCTTCGACGAACAGGTGTTCCCCGGCGGGCTCACGTATTCCGGCCATCCGCTCGCCATGGCCGCCATCGTCGCGACGATCGATGCCATGGAGGCGGAGGGCGTCGTCGAGAACGCCGCCGCGGTGGGCTCGGAGGTCATCGGCCCGATCCTGCAGGATTTCGCGGCCACGATTCCCGTCGTCGGAGAGGTCCGTGGCAGCGGGGTCTTCTGGGCCATCGAGCTGGTCGAGGACCGCGTGAGCCGGGAGCCGCTGCCGGCGCAGAAGATGGCGGCGATCAAGCAGCTCTGCCTGGAACGTGGACTGATCCCGTTCCTGGCGGAGAATCGTGTCCATGTGGTTCCACCGTGCGTCATCACCGCAGACGAGGCCCGTGCTGGATTGGAGATCCTGCGCGGAGTGCTGTCCGACATCGGTGAGTGACGGGTACCACCTCTTAGCCGTGTGCTAGTTCCATCGTGGTCGCGCCTGCGGCCCTCCTCATCCCTGGGAGCATCATGTCCACCTCATCCTCCACCCCTCGCCGCGCTCTGGTCACCGGAGCCTCGTCGGGAATCGGTGCAGCCACCGTCCGGCGGCTGCGGGCCGAAGGCTGGCTCGTGGTCGCGGCGGCCCGCCGTGCCGATCGGCTGCAGGCCCTTGCCGAGGAGACCGGAGCTGAGCCCTATCCGCTCGACATCACCGACGCGGTGGCGGTCGGCGATCTGGCCGAGCACCTTGCAGCGACCGGCGGCCTGGATGCGGTCGTCAACAATGCGGGCGGCGCGCTCGGCCTGGATCCGGTGGAATCCGCGGACGTGGCAGGCTGGCGCCGGATGTACGAGCTGAACGTGCTCGGCACGCTGGAGGTGATCAAGGCGGTTCTGCCGTTGTTGCGTTCCTCAGGTGCAGGGGACATCGTGAACATCACCTCGACCGCGGCACATGGAGCCTATGAGGGCGGTGCGGGCTACACCGGGGTCAAGCATGCGGAGCGGATGCTGACCACGACGCTGCGCTGGGAGCTGGTCGGCGAGCCGCTGCGGGTCATCGAGATCTCGCCCGGCAACGTGGCGACCGAGGAGTTCTCGCTGGTGCGCTTCGACGGCGATGCCGCTCGGGCTGCGGCGGTCTACGAGGGCTACCAGCCGCTGGTGGCCGACGACATCGCTGACACGATCTTCTGGGCGTTGTCCCGCCCGGCTCACGTCAACATCGATCTGCTGATCGTCCGGCCGCGGGCGCAGGCCCACAACACGAAGATCGCCCGCACGGGGGTGTGAAGCGCGACCGCCAGGTGGGAAAGCGGTGAAGCGCGGCGCGGACAGGGCAAGGGGATAGGGCAAGGGGCACGGTCACCGTCCTGGAGGATCGGGAGGTGACCGTGCCCCTTCGCTGTGCGGAGCTGCTACTTCTTGACCACCTTGAACGCGATCGTCTTGGACTTGGACCCGAGATACTTGCTCGGGGTCGCCGGCGTGAAGACCACTCGGATCTTGTGGGTGCCTCGTTTGAGGGTCTTGGACAGCCGGAAGGAGGCGGAGCCGGAGGTCACCGAGACCGTGCGCTTCTTCTTCCCGTCGAGGTAGGCACTCGCTTGGCCCGCTGCCTTCGGGGAGACTCGAACGGACGCCTTGATGGTCGTCGCACCACGGTAGGCCTGCCTCTTCTTGGACAGTGTCAGCTCGGGGCAGGTGCCGCATATCGGCCGATAGGGGTGTGGTGTTTCCCGGAGGTTTCTCATGCGGAGATCGGGTATTTCCCCTGCCGGCAGGCACCGACGGGAAGTCGGCGGGGTCGCGTGCCGCCGTCCGGACGGAATACCGCCTCTGCGCGGGCCGTTCTCCTTGAATGCCCCCGCTATCGCTCTCCGTCCTCGACCTGGTGCCAGTACGTCACGGACAGACCTCCGCGCAGGCGGTGACCGCCTCGCTCGACCTGGTGCGGACCGCCGACCGGCTGGGGTTCGGGCGTTACTGGTTCGCCGAGCATCACAACACTGCCGCGGTGGCCTCCACGAGCCCGCCGGTCCTGATTGCGGCGGCGGCGATGATCACCTCGCGCATTCGAGTGGGATCGGGTGGCGTGATGCTGCCCAACCACTCTCCGCTGATCGTGGCCGAGCAGTTCGCGGCGCTGGAGGCACTCGCCCCCGGGCGCGTCGACCTCGGCATCGGACGGGCACCGGGCAGCGATCCGGTGGTCACGCAGTTGCTGCGTGCGGCGGGGACCACCAGCGCGGTCGAGGCGTTCGGTGAGAACGTCGCACAGATTCTCGCGCTGGTGCGGCCCGAGGGAGCGACCCTGCGCTTCACCACCGGCCGCGAGTACCAGGTCCGGGCCACCCCGGCCGCCTCGGGGATGCCCGAGGTCTGGCTGCTGGGGTCGAGCGACTTCTCGGCGCGCCTGGCGGCCCAGCTCGGATTGCCCTACGTGTTCGCGAACCACTTCGCCGGCGAGGGCTTGGAAGCGGCGCTGGCGTTGTACCGCGGCGGCTTCCGGCCCAGCGAGCGGTACTCCGAGCCACGCACCTTCGTCACGGCCAATGTCTGTGTGGCAGACACGGCGACCGAGGCGGCAGAACTGGCGTTGCCGCAGCTGCGGACCTTCGCGCGCATGCGGTCGGGCCTGCCGTTCGACGTGCAGGAGACCGTCGAACAGGCTCAGGCCACGCCGTTGCCGGGTCCAGCGCAGGGCCTGGTGTCGCAGATCGCCTCCCGGTGGGTCATCGGCGATCCGGAGTTCGCGGCAGCGCAGTTGCGAGCCCTCGCCGACGTGGCCGGAGCGGACGAGGTGATGGTCTCGCCGGTCGCAGGTGCGCGCGCGGCGGATCCGTTGGACGCTTCCGCCGGACGGCTGCGGACCCTCGAACTGCTGGCGACAGCCGTATCCGGCTGACGGCTCTACGGATCGCGACACGCGAGTCTGCTTTTTCTGGGTGAGGACGACGCGAGGGCTACCCTCTTACCCTCTTGCCCCTTTTGCTTTTCATGACGGTGACCGAACGCGGCTGCCCGGAGATCACGTGCACGGTCGGTCCCCTCCCGGAATCGACCTTGAGCGGTGAGAGACCAGCATCGAATCCGCCACCGGGAAAGTCGCCATGTCACCCAGGAAATCGTGGCATCGCTCCCAGTCTTTGTTCTGCGATCTTTCATCACCCCGATGACAATCACGCCCAGTGGTGCTAGCGTCCGGTTCATGAGAGGGTTTGTCCGCCGCAGCGTTGCGGCCACAGCAGCAGTCACCCTGGCGTTCGGCACGTTCGCCCTGACAGTGCCTATGGCCATCGGATCGGCAGCGCCGTCCGCTCCGGCCCCGGTCACGGACCTAGGGTCCGGCGACGTCACCTATCCGGATGTCGTGAACCCGTCCACCGTCGCCATCGCGGCAGCGGCCCGGGCCACCGAGGACGGGGCCGACGGTGGCATGATCGACGACGACGACGTCGCGGGTCGGTTGCCGCAGTTCGAGGATCCACCTGGGGCGAGACCGCAGGATGAGTCCGGCACCTACCTGCACCAGCTCCGGGTGAATGTCGTGCTACCCGCGGGCTCCGATCTCAGCTATCCGGACTCCCAGCTTCAGGAGTTGTTCGGCAAGGTCTCGGATCAATGGAAGGCACAGTCGGGCAACGCTATCGGGTTCGAGATCTCGGACATCCACCGCTGGCAGATGCCTGCCGATTTCTCCTGCTCCAACAGTGACGACATCGATTATCTATGGCGGGCGGTCGGCGCCCAGCTCTGGGGCAATGACGCCGATGACCTCGACTGGTACGACCGGTGGCTCTCCGGCAACGGAAACGGCCCCGTCCAGGGTGAGCATCTGGTGATCGTGTATCCGAATCTCCCCTCGGACAGCTGCACCTTCGGCCTGGGCCTCCTCGGATCGCCGAACTACAAGAACGGCGGTGCGGTCTTCGCCAAGTTCGGCGGTCCGAACGCCGACTCCTCCCGGCTCAGCGTCAACGGCTTTGTGCACGAGCTCGGGCATAACCTCGGACTCGACCACGCGAACGCGGTTCTGTGCGAGGACGGTCTTCACGACTGGAATCAGTCCGGCTGCTACCGGTCTGAGTACGGTGACTTCTTCGACACGATGGGACGGTCGGACGATGGCATCGTCCCGCAGGTCTCTACCCCGGAGAAGGAGAGGCTCGGGGTTCTCGACCGGACCGCCACGGCCACGACGGTCTCCCACGCCCGGGACCGCCTGTTCACGGTCGAGGCGCTGAGCCCGACACTGGCGAAGAACACCGACCCCGGCCTGGAAGCCGTCCGGGTGGTGGACCCGGGGACCGGCTACGTCTATCACGTCGAATACCGGTCGCGGACCGAGGACGTCGACCGTACCGGCGGGGGGACGACGTTCCCGAACAGTTACGTGGGCTTCAAGGATGGCGCAGGCAACGGCCCATCCGAGGCCCTCACCACGGACTACGGATTACGCATCCTGCGGATCGGAACCGACCAGAACCGGATAGCCAACAGCCACTATCAGACCATCGTGGCCCATCGCGGCAGCGGCTCCCTCGGGGCCTCCGGAGACGGATTCCGTTCCGTGTGGCGGCCGGGTGAGTCCTTCTCCCCGCGGTCCGGCGCGCTCAGTATCTCGGTGGTCTCGGCCGACGAGCAGAAAGCCGTCATCAAGGTGAACATCCGGGACGACGACGTTCCGGTCCTCACGGTCCCCGGTACCACGACCATCGAGGCGGGCTCGGCCTTCGACCCGATGACGGGGGTCTCGGCCACGGACCTGACCGAGGGCGATCTGATCGCCCAGGTGCAAGTCGAGGGCGCCGTCAACCCGACCCTGCCGGGCACCTATTCGCTGACGTACCGGGTGAGCGACGCGGCCGGCCACCTCGTGGAACACGACCGGACCGTGCTGGTGCGCGATACCGGCGTGCCGGCCCTGGTCCTCCCGCCGGGGATCTCCGAGGTCCGCGTCGGCGGCGTCTTCGACCCGCGAGCCGGGGTGTCCGCCCACGACTCCCTCGATGGGGACCTGACCGCTGCCGTCACGGTGACCGGCCACGTCGACCTCGCACGGGCCGGGTCATACCAGCTGGTCTACCGGGTCTCCGACGCGGCGGGCAACGCGGTGACCTTGACGCGCACGGTCCGGGTGGTCGTCGGTTCGGCGGTGGTCGTGAAGCCGTCGCCGGGAAGCACGCTGAAGGGTGGCCTGCTCCGTACCCGCTATGGTCGCGTTGCGAAGATCGACGTGGCGATTCGAGTGTCCGGCGGTGCCGGTACCACATCGGCAGGTCAGGTGACCGCGACCACCGCCGGCAGGACCGTGGCGACGGGCACGATTGCCGGCGGCAGGACCGCGACGTTGGTGCTCCCGGCGAACCTCGCCGTGGGGACCCACCAGGTGGCGGTCCGCTTCACGGGGACCGCCGGAACGTCATCGAGCTCGGGCACGATCACCGTCCAGGTCGTGCGCGGCGCGGTCGCCGTCAAGGCGATCCCGAGGCACAAGGCCGTCCGGGCGGTCAGGACCCGGCTCAAGCTCAAGGTCGCCGTCACGGCTCCGCATACTGCGCTCAAACCCGGTGGCAAGGTCACCGTGCGGGTGGCAGGCAAGGTCGTCAAGCGGGTCACGGTTCGCCCGGGCAGGACCTCGGTGACGGTGCGGCTCCCCGCGAAGGCGTTCCCGAAGCGACTCGTGGGGAAGAAGGCCAAGGTGAAGGTCACCGTGGCCGCCTCGGCGACCTTTGCCAAGGCGACGAGCAGGACCGTGCGGGTTGCCGTGCGCCGCTGAGGCTCAGCCGAGCGGATGCAGGATCCGGTCGAGGAACTGCTGCGTGCGCTGGTGGGACGGGTGCGTGAAGATGTCCTTCGGCT
>JAATES010000385.1 GCA_015655615.1 Actinomycetales bacterium | reverse complement strand
TGTGGCTCTTCATCCTCGCGCCGCTGATCGGCGCGGTGATCGCGGGCATCACCTATCCGCTGCTCTTCGGTCGCGTCTCCGCACCGGTCCCCGGCTCGGGCCTCACGCTCCCGGCTCTGCCGGCCCGCACCGAGGATGCCCGCACCGGGACGCTCACTGCAGCGGGCGCCGAAGGGCGCGCTGCACCGGTTCGAGCGGTCTTCATCGGCGACGTCGCCTCACGTGTGCTGGCTGCCATGCGGTCACATCGAAGTCAGATCCAAGCCGTGGCGGCGATCCATCCCCCCGTGGTGCTCGAGGAACGGGTGCGGACGAGCGACGGCGCGGGGACGCGACCCTTGTCGGTCATCGGCCGGTACGCGCTGAGCAACGGGATCCTGACTGCCCTGCTCGACCATGAGTTCTATGTCAACGCTGTGGTGCCGTCTGCTTTGCCAGAGGAGGACGGTACCGTAGCCCCGTGACCACATCCTCTTCCGACGGGCAGACAAGCGGAGCAACGGTGCCGGCTGGCGCGCCCGCAACGGGGTCGGGCATCTCTGAACGCCTGCAGGCCGTGATCGGCGGGCTGGCTCTGGGTGCACTGGTGGCGTTGCTGGGCACGTTGTCACACCGGCAATGGTTCCCGTGGCTCCTGGTGGCGGCGATCGTCGTCACGCTGGCGGGTTCGGTCTGGATGGCCTCATGGCGACGCGGTTGGGCGGGGATAGGCTACGCAGCTGGATGGCTGGGCATGGTCTTCCTGCTCATGCAGACAGGTCCGGGGGGTGACGTGCTGATCGCGGGCGAGACGGTGGGTCATATTCCGGCCATGGCCGGACTTCTCTGGGTCAATCTCGGCGGACTCGCCGCGCTGGCCGGACTGGTGACGCTCCGTTTCGGTGCGGGCGTCCCGCCTGAGGTGGTGCACACTGATCTCCGGGACCGGTCATACGGTTCCGACGGCAGGGAATAGCCCGGCGGTGGAGCACCGGGAACGAACAGGAGCGGACAACAATGGCAGCGTCTGACAGCGCCACGGGTGGATCACCGCTGGAGGTTTTCGATGAGGCCGCCCCCGGCGGTCGTCATCGTCGACGGATCGTGCTCATCACGGGAGCAGTCCTCATCGTGCTGGCCGGTATATACGTCATGCTCCAGGTCTATGTGGCTGATCGCATTCCTGGCGGCACGACCGTGGCCGGCGTCTCCGTCGGCGGTATGACCGAGGAGGCTGCCGCCAAGGCCGTGACCGCCGGGCTGGCTTCCCGGTCGACCGCCGATATCGCCGTGACCGCCAACAAGAAGACCGCCACGATCACCCCCGCCTCGGCCGGCCTTGGTCTTGATGCGGCCGCGTCGGTGTCCGGGCAGACCGGCTTCACCTTCAACCCGCTGCGGCTGATCGAGCATGTCTCCGGTGGGCAAGCCCTCGACCCTCGGTCGACCGTCGACTCGGGTGCCTTGACGAAGGCGCTCACCGTTGCCGCCAAGAAGCTGGTCGTCGAGCCCAAGGACGGCTCGGTCTCGGTCGTGGACGGTAAGGCCGTGAGCACCGCGGCCGTGGCCGGAGCCTCGGTGGACCTCACGGCAGCCGCCGCGTTGATCGAGCAGGAATGGCTGACGGCTGACGGCGCCATCGAGTTGCTGACCACGACCGCGCAGCCCGCGATCACGCAGGAGACCACCGATGCGGCATTGGCCACCGTCACGACCATCATCTCGGCCCCGGTGTGGGTCGAGGTCGGAGGCCAACGAGCCGAGCTCCCCGTCACCGCGATCGCCGATGCACTGACGGTCTCTCCGTCGGGGACCTCGTTGGTCCCTGCACTGGACGGCGCGTCGCTCCACGCCGCCGTGTTGGCCAGGACCAAGAAGCTCGAGACGAAAGCAGTCGATGCGACCTTCGTCTTCAAGAAGAACAAGCCGGTGATCAAAGCAGGCAAGGCCGGAACCTCACTGGACGCGGCAACCCTGAGCACCGCGGTCCTGGCCGCTGCCCAGGACCCCGACCGTACCGCTGCTGTGGCGCTCACCGAGTCTGACCCCGCTGTGACGACTGAGGCGCTGGAGAAACTCGGAGTCAAGGAGATCGTCTCAGAGTTCTCGACCCCGCTGACCGCGGAGCCCATCCGGACCAAGAACCTGAGGCTCGCCGCCAAGCGGTTGACCGGCACACTCGTCAAGCCAGGGGAGACGTTCTCCATCACCGAGGCCGTGGGACCGGTCACCGCAGCGACCGGCTACCTGGAGGCTGGGGTCGTGGTCAACGGCTTCCACACCACCGGTATGGGCGGTGGGTTGTCTCAGATGGCCACCACCAGCTATAACGCGGGTTTCTTCGCGGGCATGATCGACGTGGAGCATCGCCCGCACACCGAGTGGTTCTCTCGATACCCCGCTGGACGTGAGGCAACCATCTACACGGGGTCGATCGACATGCGCTGGCGCAACGACTCACCCTATGGCGTGGTGATGCAGAGCTACATCGCTGACGGAAAGCTGACTGTGCGGGCGTGGAGCACGAAGTATTACACCGTGACGACGTCCACGAGCGCCAAATACGACGTGCGGGCCACCACCACGACCTATTCGACCGCGGCGGGATGCGTCGCGAGCTCGGCCGGCAATGCGGGCTTCTCCGTCACCGTCACCCATAAGGTCGTGGTCACCGCTACGGGTAAGAAAGTGGTCGACGAGAAGAACTCCTGGACGTACAACCCCAGCAATGCGGTGGTCTGTAAGGCAAAGCCCGCGGCCAAGAAGTCCTCCGATTCCTCGGACTGAGCGCTCTCGGA
>JAATES010000044.1 GCA_015655615.1 Actinomycetales bacterium | reverse complement strand
GCGGGCCGAACCTCAGTCGCGATCCGCCTGAGGCGGCAGCACCACCACAGCCAGGGTGCTCGCCCCGGCGGCGCGCGCCCGGCCCAGTGCCTGTTCCACGGACACCAGTGCGCCCTCCACGAACACAGGTCCCGGGCCGCCGAGGTTCGACCACCGCACCGCGCGCTCCGCAGCCGGGCCAACCACAGGACCATCGAGGCCGTCGACGACACCCACGGCCCGCACTGCCGGGTCGTCGGCGCGGCAGACTCTGATCTCCCGGATGGCGGCAAGACGTTCCACGGTCCTCGCCAGCAGGTGCTGCACCCGGTCGCTGGCTGTGAAGATGAGGACGATCAGCCCGCTGGCGTGGTGCAGGTCACCGGTCGCGATCGACTCGAAGTTCACCCCGCGGCTGGAGAACACGCTGGCCAGAGCCGTGAGCGTGCCGGTGCGATCCTCCCCTCGGATGAAGGCCACCCAGCGGGTGTCGGGTCCGGTCATCGGGCGCCTCCGCACCGGGGCCACTGCGACAGCATCGCGTCGATCCCGCGCGCGGACTGCTGCACCCGGCGGAGCTCGTCCGGCGCGAGGTCGTCCAGCATGACATGGGTCCAGCCCTCGGGTCCCAGGATGACCGGAACCCCCAGCACCCCCGAGAAGGGCTCGCCGTTCAGTGCGACCTCGCCATCCAGGCTGACCTGGCCCGCCACGACGATGTCCCGGCCGTCCAGCACGGTGTCGACCAGGTCGACGGTCGCGCTGGCGGTGCCGGAGGCGGTCTTGGCCCCCGACTGGTGAGTGAGCCAGGGCCGCACGACGACCCGCAGGTCCGGCGGCCAGGTGTCGATGAGGGCGAAGGCCCGTTCGATGTCGGCGTCCACCAGCGCGTCGAGCGTGACCTTGGCCTGGGCGATCTCCTCGTCGAAGTCATCGAGCAGCCGCTCGCCGCGCAGAGCGGCGACGGCCCGGAGTCGTTCGTCGGTGTCAAGCCCGCGGATCCGCACGGACGACCACAACGGAACCACCTCGTTTCCGTGTTGGCCGCTGACGAATCCGCCGACCCGTTGCCGGCGCACGCCGAGCGACACGGCGATCTCTCGGCGGAACCGCAGAGTGTCCAGCCAGGCGCCCATGCCGATGACGCGGTGACGACCCAGCTGCTCGGCGGCGACGGCCACCCCGAGTTCGACGGGGTTGGACACCACGATGACCACCTCGTGCCCGGACCCGTGGCGAGCCAGCGCCTGCGCATAGTCGGAGAACACGGCGTGGTTGTCGGCAGCCAACTGTGCCCGGTCGACGGAGCCGCCGGATCGCGCCGGTGACGTCCTCCCGGCGGTGAGCACCACGACGTCGGCTACTACGTCCTCGGGGCTCAGTGCGACGTCGATCAACGGCGCATGCTCGTCGTAGGCGTCGATGAGGTCGGCGCGCAGCCCGTAAGCGGCACGCGCCGAGGAGCCATCCGCGCGCCCTACCAACTGCAGGCGCGAGGAGGTCGGAAGGACCCGCCGCTCGATCAGCTGTGCGCACACCTGCCGGCCGACGTCACCGGTGGCGCCGAGCACCGCTACATCCATCGTGCTGAATCCATAGTGCTGAGCGTAGGCCTACCAGGTTTCAGCAGCGTTGCGCCCGCGGCTGCTCAGATCACGTCGCGACGGCGGAAGACCGCCCACGCGATCCCGGTGAGCACCACGGTCGCACCGAGCAGGTACCAGCCGGCACTTGCCTGGAAGATGTAGTGGACATTGGAGAGGCACTCACCATCGGGGCTCCACGACGAACAGGAGCCAGTGGGGTCCGAGAAGGTGGCCTGCCCCTGGGTCCAGGCCTCAATGCGCGGCGTGAGCAGCCACCGCCAGCCGTTCTGGGTGAGGAGGCGCAGAAAGCCCTCCCAGATGAGGTACCCGAACACCAGACCCAGCGCCATCGCAGCATGCCGCAGCAGCATGCCCAGGGCCATTCCCATCAAGGTGACCAGGACGGTGAGCACCAGGATCCGCCCAGACATCTGCAGGTTGAGCCTTGTCGCGGCGGCGACATTGTCACCTAAGGAATCCTGCAGGGAGTACGCGAGTCGCCGTCCCGCGAAGAGAAGACCCAGTAGCACGGCCATCGCGGCCGTGACGGCTCCGGTGAGAGCGATCGCCTTGGCCGCATAGACCCGGGTTCGGCGGGGTTGGAAGGTGAGCCAGTTCGTGATCGCTCCCGAGGAGAACTCTGCCGTGACGAAGCTGATCCCGACGACGAGCGCGAAGAAGAGCAGCAGAGTGCTGAAGTCACTGGTGTCGCTCAGCCCCTGCGCACTGTAGGTCGACGGCGGAGACAGGTAGTCCTGAGGCGTGGACGCGACGGGGATGGAATCGCAACCGAAGTCGATGGTCGGATCGGCCGCCTGCTCGACCTCGCACCCGCCACCGGGTGCGTAATAGTCCTGATTGAAGGCATTGTTCTCGTCGGACGCCACCTGGGCTTGCGCGAGTGCACCAGGATCCGGCGGCGCTGCGGAACGATAGATCGAGATGAGCATGGCGCCGAGGATCACGATCAAGGCGATCCCCGCCCACCGGAACGCGGCACGCTTGCTGAAACGCCGGAACTCCACACCGATGAGACGGAGCATCACCGCACCTGCCCTTCGGTGGGCGACTCGCTCGACGGTGTCGGCGAGATGGGCGTCGAGGAGGACGATGACGAGGAGGACGGCGGGTCCGCTTGCCCTCCCGGAGTCTCGCCCGCAGTGAGTTCCAGGAAGATCTGTTCCAGGCCTGCCCGTTCGCTGACCAGGTGATGCGCGTACAACCCGGCCTGCGCCAGGACGCGGTTGACCGCTGCCGCATCCACCGCTGCCGCATCCACCCTCCCGGACACCCGCAATTGCGATTCCTGGCTGCGCACCGCGAACCCCGCGGACTGCAGTACGGCCAGCCCCTGGGGCAGTGCGGCCTCCGGCAGCCCGACCCGGACCTCGGCCACGCCACGGCTCGCAATGAGGTCGCGCACGCGCCCCTCGGCCAGCAAGGTGCCCCGGCCGATGATCGAGACCGTGTCTGCCACGTGCTCGACCTCGGCGAGGATGTGACTCGAGACCAGCACCGTCTTTCCCTGGGTGGCCAGGGAGCGCATGGTCTCGCGGATCTCCCGGATTCCGGCCGGGTCGAGCCCGTTGGTCGGCTCGTCGAAGATCAGCAGGTCCGGGTCCTTCAGGAGCGTCGCGGCGATCGCCAGGCGCTGTTTCATGCCCAGCGAGAAGGTGCGGTATTTGTCGCCCGCCCGCTCACGAAGCCGGACGGCCTCGAGGACCGCGTCGACCTTGCTGCGCGGCGCGCCGATGGCACCGGCGAGCTGGATGAGGTTCTCGCGGGCACTGAAGTGGGGGTAGAACTTGGGCTGCTCCACGATAGCCCCCACCCGGTTGACCACGGCAGGGAGGCGACGCGGTACCGGCTGCCCGAGGACCGACATCGTCCCGGAGTCCGCGCGGATCAGGCCGAGCAGCATGCGGATGGTGGTCGTCTTGCCCGATCCGTTGGGTCCCAGGAAGCCGTGGACGCCTCCGGCCGGAACCCGCAGGTCCAACCCTGTCACAGCGACGGTGCGCCTGCCCAGCACCTTGCGATAGGTCTTGCGGAGCTGATGGGTCTCGATGGCCAGCGGTGTCCCGGTCTCGGCGAGCACACTATCTCCCGTGGTAGGGCTGTCGGGGCGAGATGACGACCGCAGGCCGCCTTCAGCTGCCCCGGGGTCCGCGGCCTGCGCCGCCTATGCTACTACGGGTCCCGTTCACAGGTGGCAGCGGGAGAGGCTAGGCAGCGCCCACTGTCTGCGCCCAGAGCCGGGAACGCACCGTGTCCACGGAGTTCTCCTCGGTCTCGATGGGTCGTCCGGGAGTGTTGACCCACTGTGACCACGAACCCGGGTACAGCGCGGCGCTGAACCCGGCGATGGCTAGGGCTGCGATGTCCTGCGAGGCAGTGATGCCCGACCCGCCGTACACGGCGATCACGTCGTGCTCGGACAGGCCCAGCTCAGTGAACCTGGCCCGCAGGGCGTGGGCGCTGCGGAAGTTGCCCTCCGGCGTCAGGTTCTCGGAGGCGGGGGCATTGACCGCGCCCGGGATGTGACCGGCCAGCCGGTCCAGCCGTTCGGCCTCGCCACGGTAGCGTTCCGGGGCCCGGGCATCCAGCAGGACGCCGTAGGTGGGCAGCTCCGCAGCCTGGTCGATGGTCACGGTCGGCAGATGCCCATAACTCAGAACTGCGTTGCCGCGTTCGATCAGCGGAGTGCCTGCCTGAAGGTGCCCGCCGGACTTGCGCCACCCGGATAGTGCGCCATCGAGGATGCGCACATCGGTCAGGCCCGCATGACGCAGCAGCCACCAGGCGCGGGAAGCGGCCAGGCCTGCTGCGTCGTCGTAGACGACCACGGTATCGCCCTCGGAGATCCCCCACCGGCGCACGGCACTCTGCAGGTCTTCGATGGGAGGGAGCGGGCGTCGGCCCTCAGAGCGGGCGCCCCGCAGGGAAAGCTCGTGCTCGAGGTCGACGTAGGCGGCCCCGGGCAGGTGGCCGGACACATAGTCGGCCTGGCCATGGGGTGCGATCGGACTCCAGCGGACGTCGAGCAGCTTGGGTGCGATTCCCTTGGCGAGGAGGCGGGTGAGTTCAGCGGGGGAGATGAGGACGCTCATGAGGATCTTTCGTCAGGGTTCGTCCGTGCACGGTGCCTCGCCGGCGTGGTGGGCGAGGTGTGGTGACGGAGGACAGAGGAGTGCCGATGAGTGGCGTCCCGCCGAGCGGGACCAGGAAGATCGCCTGTGCGCTCTGGATCGCGGCCATGAAGCGCGGCGGCGACAAGGGCGAAGGCGGGCACTAGCGCTTGACAGCGGCCACCGTAGGGCCGTTCAGTGCGCGGTGTGCGGCGCGGTCGTCTGCATGCGGGTCAGTGCCCGATGGGCAGACATCGCATGACCGGCATTCGGACCGGACAGCAACGGGCGTGCCTCATGTCGACAGCCGGGACGGCTGGGCTCGAGGTCAGTGCGCGCGTCATGCGAAGTAGACTATTCCACTCAGGAAACCTTGTCCACCCCTGTGCCGATATGCGAGACGACTCGTTCCGAATCGTGGTCGGCTGGTGAGCCGAGTGGGGAAGGTGCCGGTGACTAGGAGGCCAGTTGGCCGGAGGTGTCGCGATCCGGTAGCTCCGATGCCGCGTCGTCCACGTCGGCAGCTGGGCTGGCCTCCCGCCATAGGGCGTCGAGAGAGAGCCCGAGGACGTCCGCGATCGCCGCGATGGTGGAGAACGCAGGCGTGGCCACCCGGCCGGACTCGATCTTGCGCAGTGTCTCCGGGGAGAGGCCTGCGTCCAGTGCGGTGGCGAGCATGGAGCGTTCCCCCCTGGACCGGCGCAGCAGGGCCCCGAGACGTTGACCGCGTTCGACCTCGGCAGGGGTGAGGGGCAATCTGACCATGGCGCCAATTCTAGTACCGGGATAGTATTGCCGGGATAGTTATTGGTTCACACGAGAGGCCCACATGATTGAGATCCTCAGCTCCACTGAGTTGCGCCGAGCCCGCGTCACCGGATCTTTGGTGGCGGACATCCTCCAGGCCCTGAAGACGCGCAGCGTGGTGGGCACCAACCTCCTGGACATCGATCGATGGGCTCAGGCCATGATCGTCCAGGAGGGGGCGGTGTCCTGCTATGTGGACTATGCGCCCTCCTTCGGGCGCGGGCCGTTCGGCCACTACATCTGCACCGCGGTCAACGACGCCGTGCTGCACGGGCTACCGCATGACTACCGGCTGGCCGACGGTGACCTGCTGACCCTGGACCTCGCCGTGGTCAAGGACGGGATCGCCGCCGACGCTGCCATCAGCTTCATCGTGGGCGACCACAAGCCCCCGGAGAGCGTCGCGATGATCAGTGCGACCGAGCGGGCATTGGCCGCAGGGATAGCCGCTGCCGGGCCGGGCGCCCGTATCGGCGATATCTCCCATGCCATCGGTTCCGTGCTCAGTGAGGCGGGCTACCCGATCAACACCGAGTTCGGCGGCCACGGCATCGGATCGACGATGCACCAGGACCCGCACGTGTCGAACACGGGTCGACCCGGGCGCGGATACGTCCTGCGGCCGGGACTGCTGCTGGCGCTGGAACCGTGGATCATGGCGGACACCGCCCACCTCGTGACCGACGCCGACGGGTGGACGCTGCGCAGCGCCACGGGCAGCCGGGCGGCCCACAGCGAGCACACCATCGCGATCACCGATCACGGCGCCGACATCCTCACCGTGCCGACGCCGGCCTGACCGTGCGGGCGTCCGGCTGAACCCGTGCGAGCTCTCCCCGGCCAGGGGCGGTTAGGGTACCGGGAGACGTCGGAAGGAGGCGAGCCAGATGGCACGACGCAGGACCGATCCGGTCATCGGTGCGGCAGCACTGCGGGCCTGGAACGAAGGTCGCGCCAGGGCGCGCGAGGTCACCACGGCGGTGCGGTACACCCTGGAGACCCTCGCCGAACTGGCCCCGGGGCACTCGGTGGAGGTGCGGGTGCCCCCGGCGGGGGTGGTGCAGTGCGTGTCCGGTCCCCGGCACACCCGGGGTACCCCGCCGAACGTCGTGGAGACCGACCCCCAGACTTGGCTGGAGCTGGCCACGGGCAGGGTGAGCTGGGAGGACGCGACTGCGGCCGGGCGGGTCCGGGCATCAGGCCTGCGCGCCGACCTGACGGAACTGCTGCCGCTTCCGAGGCCGCTGATCCAGTAGCGACGACCCGCACCATCCGGGAACCATAGACTGCGGTCATGGACAGCAGCACACCGCAGGCCGCAGCAGACTCCTCCCTCACGGCCGAGCAGGTCGCGCAGATCGAGGCGACCGCAGCCGAGGCCCGGGTCCGCCGCGCTCCCCGGTTCGCCGCCTTCGTGATGGCCGGCGTAGTGATCGGAGCCATCGTCGGCATCGTGGCCTCACTGTTTGCGAGCGCCGCCTGGAACCATCACTCCAACCTCGGATTCGTGACGTTCTTCACCGCGCTCGGCTTCGCGACGGTCGGCGTGCTGGCCGGTGCCGTGCTGGCGGTCCGCGCGGATCGTCGTAGTTAGCGGCGGCCGGGCGCCGCTGGGGTCGCATGCCGGGCTCACAACGCCGCCGGGTTGAGCTCGCGCAGCGTCGAGTTCGGTACGAGTGACGCCACCGCGCGCTCCGCCGCCCGCTCGATCCGAGCGCGCAAGGTGGTGTTCACGATCTCGAACGTGTCGAACTCGCTGGAGTGCGCATAGACGCCCAGCGGGGCGGTCGCCGCCTGGAAGAAGCCGAACAGGGGACGCAGCTGATGCTCGATGACGAGGGTATGGCGTTCGCTGCCACCGGTGGCAGCGAGGATCACGGGAACATCGACAAGTGCATACTGGTCCACCAGGTCGAAAAGGTACTTGAACAGCCCCGTGTACGAGCCCTTGTAGACGGGAGTGCCCGCCACGATCAGGTCGGCGGTCTCGATGCTCTGCAGGTCGTCCTGGGTCCGGCGGGAGAGCTGGTCCCGCCGGACGCCCAGGGGCTGGCCCACGAGGTCGGCGGTCTCGACCCGGTGGATGGAAGCCGGGACGCGCGCTGCCACCGCGTTCGCGAGCGCCTCGAGGACCACGCTGGTGCGAGATGGCAGCTCGGGACTGCCGTTGACGGTGACGATGCGAAGCGGGCTGGTCATGGAGAATCCTTGGTTGAAGAGCAGAGCGGGGGACACTGGAGTCGTGAGCGGGCTCATAGCGCCTTGCCGGGGTTGAGAATGCCCGCCGGGTCGAAGAGCCTGCGGATACCGAGCTGCAGCTCATGGGCGATCGGGTCGAGCTCGCGGGCCACCCACGACTGCTTGAGCAGGCCGATGCCGTGCTCGCCCGTGACGGTCCCACCGAGGTCGAGGGCGAGCTGGAAGATCTGATCGGCGGTCTGCTGCACGATCGCAGGGACGGTCTGTGGCGCATCGGCATCGGCATCGGCATCGGCGAGCGTGGGGTCGACGACGATGATCGGATGCAGGTTGCCATCGCCCGCATGCGCGAAGGTGTACACCTGCACTCCGGTGCGCTCGCTGATCTGCTCGATCTCGTCGATGGCTGCGGCCAGGGCCGACCGCGGCACGGCGATGTCCTCGATCAGGACGCGGCCGCGACGTTCCAGGGCGGGCAGTGCGTCGCGCCGGGTCGCCAGCAGACGCTCGGCTTCCACGGGATCGGTCGTCACAGCGACGTCGTGCCCGTATGCGGCGAGGACCTCGGCGACGAGGTCGATCTCAGCCGTCGCCCCGGCACCGTCCGTCTGGATCAGGACGAAGGCATCGTGCCTTGCCGGCCGCGTGCCTTGGGGGAGATCGGCGTCGGTATGCAACTCGTCGATGGCGCCGAGTGTGGCGCCGTCGAGCAACTCGGCGACTGCAGGACGGATCCCGGCTGCGGAGACTGCAGCCACCGCGGCCGCGGCCTGCGCGACGGTGTCGAAATAGGCGGTGGCGGTGGCGGTGCTGGTCGGCAGCGGGATCAGAGAGACGGTCGCCCGCACGATCACGCCGAGGGTTCCCTCGGACCCCACGAACAGGCTGGTCAGATCGTATCCGGTCACCGACTTGGCCGTCGCAGCGCCGAGGCGGAGGAGTCGCCCATCGGCGAGGACCACGTCGAGCGCCCGGACGGCATCACGAGTCACGCCATATTTGACGCACCGCAGGCCCCCCGCATTGGTGGCGATGTTGCCGCCGATCGTCGAGATCGCCGCGCTCGCCGGGTCGGGTGCATAGCGCAGGCCATGCTGGGCCGCGGCAGCGTCGAGCGCCACGGTGAGCACACCGGGTTCCACGATCGCGAGCTGGTCGACGGCATTGATGCGAAGGATCCGGTCAAGCCCCGACACATCCAGGACGATGCCGCCGTCGGCGGCCACGGCGCCCCCGGACAGCCCCGTACCGGCGCCACGCGGTGTGACAGGGATCCGGTGACGATGTGCGAAGGCGAGGACGGACTGGACATCGGCGACGGTGCGCGGCCGGGCCACGGCCACGGGCCTCTCCGGGCCCGTCCACCCGGAACGGTCCACCCGGAACCGTTCCAGGACTGCCGGTTCCGTCGACACCTGTGGCAGTTCAGCGAACCCCGGCAGCGCGGTGAGGCCGTCCGAGGTGAGGGTCCCGGCCTGTTCCGAGGTGTGCTGGCCGACGACGGTCATAGGGCCACCGGTGCGATGAGCGGGTGGCCCGGGTCACCCAGGCGCACCCGTTCGAGGAACAGCACGATCGTCGCCGCCACCGAGCGGTGGGTGAGGTCGTTCAGCACGTCATGGAGCCCGTCCCTCACGACGGAGACCTCCGTCGCGCCCAGGCCCCGGTAGGCCTCAGTGGCCTCGCCGAGCGGGCTGATGGTGTCGGCCTCACCATGGATGGCCAGCACGGGGACCTGTGCAGCGGGAGTTCCGGGCGCGTGGTCCGGCGATCCGAGCGCGTTCTCGATCAGGCCCCATGCGACCGGAGCTGCGAACAGCGCCGAGCGTGCGGCGGTTCCCAGCACCCGCTGGTGGTTGGGGCAGGCCGTGCGGGCCTGGATCTCCTCCGTGAGGTCCCTGGCGCCGCCGGTGTGCCGCTGCCCCGGAATGCCCGCGAGCACCACCGCAGCGATCTCGGCCGGGTGGGCGTCCGCGATCCGGCGGGCATGAAGGGCCCCGATATCGCTGCCCACCAGGACGACCGGGCGGATCGTCGCGGCGTCGGCGAGGAGCGTGGCGACGACCTCGTCGGGCACGTCGCCTTCGCTGGTCGGCACCGCGACCACGCGGAAGGCGTCATGCGAGAGCCGCTTGCCGAACCGCTCATAGACCTCGGGGGTCTCCCCGCGCCCGGCCAGCACGATCACGGTGGCGCGCGGGGAGATGCCCGCGGGTTCGATCCACGTCAGGGGGGAGGCGGTGGTGGTGAGGCTCATCGGAGGGCTCCTGTCAGGGTCGCGGCGGGAGAGGCGGCAGTGGCCGAGCGCCCGGCCAGGGATCGGGCCACATGGTCATGGACCTCTGCGACGGTGCGGGTGCCCGGGCGCTCCCCTCGCAGGCTCGACCCGCCCAGGACGTGCTGCACTGCGGTGGAGAACGGCGTCGCGACGCCGTGGAGGCGACCGAGCAGCACGACCTCGCCGTTGAGGTAATCGATCTCGCTGGAGGCCCCTCGGCTGAAGCTCTGCCAGGTCGACTGCTGACCACGGGGGATTCCGGAATCGGGATCCTGGCCGAAGGCCGAGACGTCCTCCGTGCGCTCCGCCGCGGTATCGGCGACATCGAGACCAGCAGCCCCGAAGACCGCGCGCACCTCAGCCACCAGCAGATCGCCGAGGAGCGTGACCTCATCCGTGGTGCTCGCGAAGACCTCCAGCCCGTTGCGGACCGAGTGCAGGAGCTTGGCGCGCTGCCAGCGGGAGACGTCGGAGGTGGTCTGGACGATGTACCGGGCACGTCGGAGGTCGGCGGCGATGCTCGCCAGGATGGCCGCCAGCCGAGGGTCCTCCCCTTTGGTGGCCACGCCCAGAGTGAGGACCCCGATCGCATCCCGTGCGCCCGAGCGGACCTGCCCGGGCTCCAGGTGCTGCGCGGGGGTGAGGAGGGAGCCGCCGAGGACGGCCCCGAAGCGGCGCAGTGCGATCCGGTCCGCCGCGAGGCCGTTCTGCAGCGTGACGACGGGAAGCTCGGCCGCCAGTCCTTCTCGCCCGCCGAAGTCCGCCGGCTGCCACGCCCAGTCCCGGGTGGCGACTTCGAGGTCTTGCGCCTTGGTGGCGAACACCAGCACGTCGTCCGCGGTGAGTCGCACCTCGCTCGGGCCGTTCGCCGCGACGACGCGGACGACTCGCTCCCGACCGTGCTGCACGTAGCGCAGGCCGGCGTTTCGGATGGCCTCGATGTTCGTTCCCCGGCCGACGAGCACGTGGTCGAGCCCGGTGTCGTGCAGCTGGGCTGCGAGGGTGGCGCCGATGGCGCCGGCACCGATGATGATGTAGCGGGTCATGTCGTCTTCTCCGAACGTGGGTAGGAGGGATCTGGTTCTGGGGTGGCCGGGACGCGGCCGGTGGCCGTCGCGCCGAGTGCCCGCGCCACGGTGTCGTGCTGAGGGAAGTGGACCCGGGAGCACAGCACGTCTCTGAGGTGACGCTCGAGCGGATTGTCAGTGCTCAACCCGGGATTCCCGATGAGGGAGACCGTCTGCTCGACCGCCCAGATCGCCGTGCGATTGGCCAGCGTCTTGGCCGACCAGGCGGTGTCCCGGGGAATCGCCCGGCCGGCATCGGCCTGAGCCGACAGCGCCCACAGCAGCTCGCGTGCATTGGTGAGCCGCAGTTCGATCTCGCCCAGCGCGTCCTGGAATCGCGGCAGCTCGATGAGAGGATGCCCCAGGTTGCTGGGGATGCGATGGTGGAGGTAGCCGACGAGCCAGTCGCGCGCTGCCTCAGCGATTCCCAGGTAGATCGAGGGGATGGACGTCCCCGGGCCTTGTGGATTGTGCTGTCCGGTGCCGGCCGTCTGGAGCCCCAGCACCCGGTCGGATGCGACGTGGACGTCGGTGAGCAGGACGTCGTCACTGCGGCTCGCGCGCATCCCCGTGGCCGACCAGGTGGGCCGGATCTCGATGCCCGGCGCGTGGGCCTCGACGACGAACGTCCCCACCCGCGGAACGGCTTCGTCGGTGGTCGCCAGCACGAGCATCCACCGCAGGCCGGGTGCCCCCGTCGAGAAGATCTTGTGCCCGGTGACGAGCCATCCGTCGCCGGTGCGCCGGGCCGACGTGGCCGGGGCGCCCCCTCGTGACGGGGTGCCCAGGGCGGGTTCGACCTGGAGCGAGTTGATCAGGACGGGGCCATGCTCCGATTCGGTGAGGATCCGGCCGTACACCTCGGGGCCGAGGGTCGGCCGGACGGCCTCGCGCTGGTGCAGGGCCAAGGTCATCGAGGCGATCAGCGCCACGGAGGGATCGGCACGACCCAGGGTCAGCAGCAGCCGGTGCACCCCCTCATGGCCGAGGCCGGGTCCTCCGTACTGAGGCCCGACCGTGGCGGTGAGCAGTCCGGCATCGTGCAGCAGCCGGATCGACTCAGTGGGAAAGGCCGCGGAGCGGTCGTGCTCGATGGCGAGTTCTGCCAGGCGGGGCAGCAGCGATTCGGCGCGGGACACCAGATCGTCTGCCGATACCGCGGTGGTGGTCTGTGTCATGAGGGCCTCACATGGGGCTCAGCGCGGAGTTGAGGTAATGGGCGGCCTCCAGGTCGTCGAAGGCCTCGGGTCCCAGCGGCTTGGGGGTGATCGGGGTCTCATCCCGGACCGGCAGCGAGGCGAACATCCGTTCCCGTCCGGGGACCGCCTCGAGCAACGCCCGGGTGTAGGGGGACTGCGGGTCGTTGAACAGGATGTCGGCCGGGCCGTCCTCGACCACCTCGCCCTGACTCATCACGACCACGGAATCACTGACCTGCCGGATCACGGCGAGGTCATGCGAGATGAAGGCGATGCTCAAGCCCAGCTCGCTCTGCAGACGTACCAGCAGCTCGAGGATCTGCGCCTGGACCGAGACGTCGAGTGCCGAGACGGCCTCGTCGAGGACCAGGAGTTGCGGCTCGTTCGCGAGCGCTCGGGCAATGGCGACCCGTTGGAGCTGGCCGCCGGAGAGCTGCGCGGGCAGGCGATGGGCGAAGTCCTCGGGCAGTCCCACCAGGGAGAGGAGCTCGGCTGCTCGTTCGTCGCGCTCGCGGGCCGTGCCGATCCCGAAGGCCCGGAGCGGTTCGACGAGTGCGCGGGCGATCGTGAAGCGAGGATCGAGCGAGGCGAAGGGATTCTGGTACACGATCTGCACGCGCCGGCGCAGCTGCCGCAGTTGCTCCCCCGTGATGTCGGTGATGTCGGTGCCGTCCAGCACGATCCGGCCGGAGTCGACCGGGGACAGTCTGGTCAGCAGGCGGGCCAGGGTCGACTTGCCGGACCCGGACTCACCGACGATTCCCAGGGTTCCGCCGCGCGGGACCCGGATCGACACATTGCGCACGGCATGGATCGGCTCGCCGCGGCGCGGCCCCTTGAAGCTGCGATGCAGGCCATGTGCGATGAGCACGGAGTCAGCAGACGCGGCATCGCCAGCCGTGGCCGCTGGCGGAGGGGTGCGCGACGGTTCGGGTGCCAGCACGGTCTGGGTCACCGCGTCCCAGCGCAGCCGTCCATGATCGACCTTGGGCACGGCGGCGAGGAGCCGGCGGGTGTACTCACTCGAGGGAGAGTGCAGGATCTGCTCCGCCGTGGCGCTCTCCTCCACCAGCCCGTCGGACAGCACGACGATGCGATCTGAGCGGTCCGTGGCCACGCCGAGGTCATGCGTGATGAGCAGCACTGCGAGCCCGAGGTCCGATCGCAGCGCGTGGATGTGGTCGAGCACCTGCTTCTGCACCGTGACATCCAGTGCGCTGGTGGGCTCGTCGGCGACGATCAGCTGAGGCTCGTTGGCCAGGGCTGCGGCGATCAGCACCCGCTGGCGCATGCCTCCGGACAGCTCATGGGGGTACTGGCGGGCGCGCAGGTCAGGCTGCGGGATGCCCACTCGGTCCAGCAGCTCGATGACCCGGTCGTGCACCTCTGACCGGGGTGTGGAGCGGTCATGGATGCGGATCGCCTCGGCGATCTGCCGCCCGATGCGCCGGGTCGGGTTGAGGGAGACGGTGGGATCCTGGGGAATGAAGGCGATCTGGCGTCCGCGGATGGCCCGCCACTGCCGGGGGGTCGCCCCCACCAGGCTCTGTCCTTCGAACTCGAGCCGACCTGTGAGCTGTGATCCGGGCGCCAGCAGGCCGAGCACCGCCAGGGCGGTCGTGCTCTTGCCCGACCCCGACTCGCCGACCAGGGAGACGATCTCTCCGTCGGCGATGTCGAAGGAGATCCCCCGGACGGCGGGGACCAGTCCGGACCGGCCGGTCCGGTAGGAGACGGTGAGGTCCTGCACCCTCAGGAGCGGTGCGGCGGTGGAATGCGGCATGGTCAGCGCCCTTCCAGGTGACGGGCAATGCGGTTGGCAGAGAGGACGACCGCGGCGATGGTGAGGCCGGGGAAGGTGGTCATCCACCAGGCAGTCGCCAGGTAGTCGCGGCCGTCGGAGACCAGGGAGCCCCACTCCGGGGTGGGGGGCTGCGCGCCGAAACCGAGGAAGGACAGCGACGAGATCGACAGGATCGCCGTGCCGAACTCCAGGGCCGACAGGGCGACGACGGGTCCGATGGCATTGGGCAGGACATGAGTCCGCAGGGTGTAGGACGATCGTGATCCGAGCGCCCGGGAGGCCTCGACGTAGGTCAGGGAGCGGACCTTCAGCGTCTCGGAGCGCATGACCCGGGCGAACCCGGCGATGTTCGATACCCCGACGGCGATGGCGACGTTCAGCGTTCCGAATCCGAGTGCGGTCACCACGGCGAGCGAGAGCAGCAAGCCGGGGATGGCGAGCATGACGTCGACGACCCGCATCAGCACATCGTCGACCCATCGTCCGACGAACCCCGCCACGAGGCCGGTGAGCGCACCGATCACGAGGCCGACCAGGACGGCGATGAGGGTGGCCCGCAGGGTCAGCGATGCGCCGTAGACCATGCGGGAGAAAATGTCCCGGCCCAGGTGGTCTGTGCCGAACAGGTGTGCGCCGCTGGGCGGGCTCAGTCGTTCGGAGGGAACGCCCTGGAGGGGGTCCTGGCCGGTGAACAGATGGGGCAGGAAGGCCCAGAGGATCACCAGGGCGATCACGAGGATCGCGAGCACCAGGCCCGGTCGGCTGATCACCGTGAGGGCTCGGGCGCGGGCCCGGGTCGCTGTGGCGTTCGACGGTCGTGCCAGCGGGAGCGTGGCGGCGGTCATGCGACGGCTCCTTGGATCGTGGCGGTGGTGGGTGACGGCAGGTCTGCGGCGGTCCCGTCGGGGGAGGGGGGAGTGAGCGGGCTCGGCGCAGCGTTGCGGCGTCGGGCGGTGCGTACCGAGACCCGCGGGTCGAGCAGCGGGTAGATGAGGTCGACTACGAGGCTGATGACCACGAACACCGCCGCGGCCAGGATGACGACGCCCATCACGACGGGGATGTCCTGGGCGTTGACGGCCTCGAAGGTCAGCCGGCCCACCCCCATGCGGGAGAACACCGTCTCGACCACCACGGACCCGGCCAGCATGTTCCCGACGATCATGCCGATCATCGTGAGCAGGGGGAGTGAGGCATTGCGGAACGCGTTGCGCAACAGGACCCGCGCCTCCGAGGCGCCTCGCGAGCGCACCACCTGGATGTAGGGCTCGCCGAGGGTGGCGGACAGGCTCTTGGCGAGGATCTGCGCGATGAAGGCGGAGGTGGGGATGGCGAGGGTGAGAGCCGGAAGCAGAATCGACTTCCAGCTTTCCTGGTCGAAGACGTTGACCCAGCCCAGCCGGAAGGCGAAGACCTGCGTGAAGAGCAGTCCGGACCAGAATGTGGGAATCGACACTCCCAGCGACGGCGTGGTGAGCACCAGCTGCCGGACGAGCCGATTGCGGGTGAAGGCCGCGCCCAGCGCCACCGCCACGCCGAGTACCAGCGCGATGGCGAAGGCGGCGAGTCCCAGCCGGACTGTCTGGCCGAGCGCTCCGCCCAGCAGGTCCGTGACCGGCATTCCGCGTTGGATCGACCGGCCGAGGTCTCCGCTGGCCGCGTTCCACAAGGCATGCAGGTACTGCAAGGGGGCGGACTTGTCGAGCCCGTACTCGGCTCGGACCTTTGCCAGATCGGCATCACTGGCATTGGCGAACTCAGCACCGCTACCCGACAGCATGATCCGTACAGGATCGCTGGGAAGGATGTACAAGATGATGAACGCCAAGGTGAACGCCGCCCAGAGCACGAGGAGTCCTTGGAGCAGTCTCCTGCCCACATAGGTGCCCCAGTCCTTGAACTCGGCCCCGCGCTCCAGGCGGCGTGTCATGGTCAGCTCCCTTACTTGCTCAGCCAGGCGTCATAGAACGAGATCTGCACACCGGGCTCCCAGCGCACGTCGTGGAGATTCGGGCTCAGTGCGTG
>JAATES010000242.1 GCA_015655615.1 Actinomycetales bacterium | reverse complement strand
GACCGCAGACCCGCCGAACGTCACCTACGTCACCGACGGCGATCCGGAGTGGTTCTACGGCACGTTGACGGCCCTGTACCGGACGCTGCCGTGACCGCGATGCATCGCCTTCAGCACGGGATCACCGACGTGGCGATTCTTCCACGCGACCTGGCCAGGTCGGTTGCCTTCTACCGGGACCAGGTCGGATTCACGGTGGAGCACGTCATGCCGGGATTCGTGGACTTCGACGGCCCCGGAGTCAGGCTCGCGCTGTGGGAGCGGGACCACCTGAGACGCACCATCGGGGTCGACGTCGACCTGACGAGCCCCGCCGGGGTCATGGTCGCGGTACGACTCGACAGCACGTCAGAGGTGGACGAGTGGTATGAGCGCCTTCGCTCCCAGAGCGTCGAGTTCGAGTCGGCGCCGGCCGACTACCCGTGGAACGCCCGCGGGGCATACTTCCGCGGGCCGGACGACGAGCTCTGGGAGCTGTTCGCCTGGCACGCCGGCGGCGAACCGGGGCACGTATGAACAGCGCATGGGAGCTTGCCGGCGTGCGGGGCTCGGTCGCCCCCGGCTTCGAGCCCGTGGCCGAGGCGTTGCGGCGCAACCTGGGCACCGCGGATTATCTAGGCGGGCAGGTGGCCGTGGTCCACGAAGGCTCGTTGGTGGTCGACCTCCATGGCGGTTCCACGTATGAGGGGATGCCCTATCCGTCGGATGCGCTCCACCCCCTGTGGTCGGTGACCAAGGCGGTGATGGGGGTGTGCTTCGCCAATCTCGTGGCGGAGGGACTGATCGACCTTTCCGAGCGAGTGGGGCATTACTGGCCGCGGTTCGCGGTCGCCCCCGGTCAGGGCGAGACGACCGTGAGCCAGCTCTTGGCCCACCAGGCCGGGCTGCCTGCCTGGGAGACCCCTCCTCCGCCGGACCGATTCGGAGACTGGGACGGGCTGCTCGCTGAGCTGCTGAGCCAGGAGCCCGCATGGAGGCCGGGCCGCGAGCACGGCTACCACGCGTTGACGATCGGGTACCTGGCAGGCACCCTGTTTCGCGCGGTCAGCGGCATGTCGGTGGGGGCGTACCTGCGCGAGCGGTGTGCCGGCCCCTCCGGGATGGACGTCTGGATCGGGCTGCCTGCAGGTCAACGCTCACGGGTGGTCAGCACGGCGCCGCCGTGGTCGGTGCCCGACCAGCTGGGTGACTACGCGCGTCAGGCCCAGCTGCCCGCAAGCCTGCCGTCACTGGCCTTCGCGTCGATCGAGCCGCAGCTCTTCAATGACCGTTCGCTCCTGGATTTCGAGCTGCCGTCCGCCAACGGGGTGTCCGATGCCCGCTCCCTGGCGCGTCTGATGGCGACCATGGTCGACGGACCTCAACGCCGGGTACCGCAGGATGCGGTCGCAGCGGTGACCACACCGGTCACCACGGGGTTCGACCGCGTGCTGCTGGGCCAGCGCACTCGGTTCGGTGCGCTGTTCTTCGCCTCCACACCCGATGAGCCCATGCTCGGCCCCGGATGCTTCGGGCACAACGGCTTCGGTGGTGCAGTGGTGTTCGCGGACCCGAGCACCGCCACGACCTTCGCCTATCTGGGGAACCGTCCCAACGTGACATCCACACCGCATGCGCGGGTGACTCGGCTGATCGAGGCACTGCGCGTCTCACTTCTAGGCTGAACGAGGAGTTCACATCATGATGAGGTTCCGACCCCAGGAGATCCTGCGCAAGAAGCGCGACGGCCAGGAGCTCGACGACGAGGAGCTGCGCGACTTCGTCCAGGGCATCGCGGACGGCGACGTGGATCCGGCACAGACCGGCGCCTTCACGATGGCGACGTATCTGCAGGGGATGACCACGACCGAGATCGTCTCGCTGGTGCTCGCGATGCGTGACAGCGGTGTGGTCGCCGACTGGGAGGCCGCGGGAATCGATCGTTCCAAGGTGATCGAGAAGCACTCGTCCGGCGGTGTCGGAGACGAGAAGATCACGCTTCTGGTCGTGCCCGTGGCGGTGGCATGCGGCCTCTACGTGCCGAACATGTCCGCCTGGGGGCTGGACTACTGTCCCGGCGAGGTCGACATGCTCGATTCGGTGCCTGGCTACGACGGCGTCCCCGGTGTGGATACCTTCGTCAAGAACGTGGTGGAGACCGGCGGCTCCATCATCGGACCGAACCCCGACCTGGCTCCCGCGGACTCGGTGATCTTCCAGGTGCGCGACGTGACGGCGACGGTCGAGAGCGTGCCGTTGATCACGGGGTCGATCATGTCCAAGAAGCTCGCTGCCAACCCCAGCGGCGTGGTGATCTCCGTGGGATGCGGATCGGGTGCCTTCATGCACACGATCGAGCGAGCTCGTGAGCTGGCCACCAGCATGCATCGCGTCGCCACCGGTGCCGGCATCCCCAGCGTCATGCTGATCACCGATCTGAACTCGGTCCTCGGCAGCAGTGTCGGCAGCGCCGTCGAGATGATCGAGGTCGCCGACTTCCTCACCGGGGCGTATCGCGACCGGCGCGTGACCGAGCTGGTCCTGACGATCAGTGCGCACATGCTCGTGCTCGGCGGCATCGTGGCCGACATGGCCGCAGGGCTGCGCATGGCCCGTGAGCACCTCGAGTCGGGTGCCGCGGCGGCCAAGTTCGACGAGATCCTGCATGCACAGGGCGGTCCGGAAGGCTTCACCGCGCACGCCCGCGAGATCCTGCCCGAGGCTGCCGTCGTCCGGCCCGTCCACTGCACGTCTTCGGGATGGATCTCGTCGATGGACACCACCGAGATCGGCAAGACCCTGGTGGACATCGGAGGCGGGCGGGTGGTTCCCGGCGGCGAGATCGACCTCACGGTGGGCTTCACGGAATTCGCGCAGATCGGCGATGCGGTCGATCCGCACAGCGCCGCATTGTGCGTCCTGCATTGTCATTCGGAGGAATCCTGGCAGGCGGCGGCGCGGCGGCTCCGTG
>JAATES010000015.1 GCA_015655615.1 Actinomycetales bacterium | reverse complement strand
AGTCCGATTCGAACCAGCTGCCACGTGAGGACACCCTGGTGTCCGGAGACGTCGTCGATCCGCTGGACGAGGGATACACCCCTCCGGACCGCCCCCGGTCCGGGCTGTATGACGAGACGGGTACAGACCAGGCGGCAGGTGAGCCCATCGGCCGGGAGCTCGCTGCCGAGGAACCCGAGGTGTGGGAATCCCATGGCGGGTCCGCCGCAGACTCCGGGACACCGGATGCGGTCGCGGGGCGCCTGGTCGAGGACGACGATGCCCTTGACGGCCGCGGCAACGACGTCTTCGCCGATGACGCCGGGGTGGCCGGCGGAGTGGCGAGTCCAGAGGAGTCCGCCATCCACCTGATCCCAGACGAAGGCTAGACCTCCACCTCCTCGTCCATCCTCCGCGCGCGGATCCGCCTGGCCCGCTCCGCCAGTGCCTCGTCGCCGGGGTAGTCCACACGTTCCAGGGTCAGCCCTTGAGCCGCGACGACCGAGCCATGGGAGTCGCGCGCTTTCGCGGAAAGCAGTTCAGCGAGCCACTGAGTACCGCGGCGTCCCTCTCCGATGACGAGAGAGGCCCCCACCAGCGCTCGGACCATGTTGTGGCAGAACGCGTCTGCGGTGACCCGCGCGACCACCAGGCCTGCATCGGGTCCGTCGGCGGGCCGCTCCCAGGCCAGCTGCTGCAGTTCTCGGATGGTCGAGGCGCCAGGGCGCGGTCTGCAGAATGAAGCGAAGTCGCGCAACCCCAGCACCAGCTGGGCAGCCTGGTGCATGGCCGCGACATCGAGCTCCCGCGGGACCCACCACGTCCAGTCAGCCCGCAACGGGTCCCGCTGCCGGTCGTCGTCTGCGATCCGGTAGACGTAGTGACGGCGCAACGCGCTGAAGCGAGCGTCGAATCCAGCCGGTGCCGCCTGCGCCGAGCGGACCACCACATCGGACGGCAGCACACCTCGAAGCCGGTGCACGAGCGCCTGCTCAGGACTCCTGTCGCTACGACCGGGCAGGGCCAGCCAGACCGCGTGGGGCAAGTCCACATGGGTCACCTGGCCACGGGCGTGGACTCCTGCATCAGTACGTCCGGCGACCGTGAGGCGCCAGTCACCCGCCTGCCCGGCAGGTGTCCGCAACACCAAACCGAGGGCGTCTTGCACGGTTCCCTGAACGGTACGCAGGCCCGGCTGCACAGCCCAGCCGGCAAAGTCTGTGCCACGGTAGGCGAGATCGAGCCGAACTCGTAACCACTCACCAGGCAGATCACTCATCTGCCCACACTAGCCAACCAGGAGTACCGTCAGGTACCCGCGGCAGGCCGTGACCGCCCGCTAGTCCTGGCCCGGCGTCCCGCCGCACGCCGAGATGCGATAGAGCGTCACCGACCCCTCGGTCGCCACGGGGTCGAGTCCGTTGCTGCCCGCAGCATCCGATATTCCGGGAGTGCTCTGTGCCGACCGTACGCCCCCGGGTGCCAGCTCGGAGTCGAGGTAGGCGAACCCCACCCGGAGGTCGGACAGCGCATGGCACACGTCGGCGGAGGTGCCGAGCTCGCTGAACCGGTCGGCGAGAAGTGCCTGAGACGGTGCGAGTGCCGTCGTCCCGAGCCGGAAGAAGACGGCCTCCACGCCCCCGTAGGACGAGGCCAGGACACCACCGGAGTTGGGATCGGCTATCACCGCCGTCCCGTCGGGGACGTACTGGGACAGCCTGGCCAGCATGCGGCGGTCGTCCTGGTCGACGACGACCATGCCACCGCGAGCGGCGATGTCAGCCGGACGGTACACCCCGGAGCCCCGAGACACCATGGCGGGCACCTGGACGGCGAGGAACACCATGATCGCGAACACCGAGATGGCGCCCGCTGGCCACCATCGACTGCGCCGAGGCCGGCGACCCCCCGACAGCCTCCGGCGGGACCACCACTGGCCGACTGCCATGATCCCGATCGCCGCGAGCAGCAGGGTGCTGATCGGGTAGAGCGCCTCGAGCCGGAAGACATGCTTGTACCAGAACCCTGTAATGGCACGCTGCGGACCCTCCGGCCCCCCCGCAAGCGCCGCCAGCACGATCGTCACGAGCCACATCGCCACGATCCACCGTGCCTGGCGGCGACGCCGCAGCACGCACACCCCGACGAGTACCGTGACGGACACCACCAGGTTGCCCGGGACCGGACGCAGCCCCGTATCCGAGAGCAGTCGCAGCACCGTGTAGCCATAGGACCGGGTGGCGATGGTCTGGTGATAACCGAGCACCCCCGCAAGAACCCGGCCCAACGGGCCAACCCACAGCACCATCCCGACACAGGCCACCGCGAGCACAGAGCCGCCACTGGTCAGCACGACCCGGCGCCGCGTGCAAGTCCCACCGGATCCCTGCACCACGCGATTGATCCAGCGCCACGCATGCACCAGCGCGAACGGGAGGATCAGCGCCACGTAGGAGAAGATCGTATTGGGATGGGCGCAGGCGGCACCGGCGACTGCGCCGATGGCCACCATCCAGGTCCCCCGATTGCCCCGCCCCCGCACCGCCAGGACCGTCATAGCCAACGCGGCCGGCAGCAATGCGGTCCCCAGTGCGTTCGGCCATTGAGCCGACAGGGTCGACTGGGTGAAGGGAAAGAAGGACAGTGCCGCAGTCAGGGCCCCGCAGATGGCGGCGACCACCGGCTGACCTTCGAAGGCCACCCGTGCTAGCAACACCATCGTCAGCGGCCAGAGCACGACCGCCACCACCAGTACCGCGCTATTGGCCAGCAGTCCGGTCGAGCCCATCGGGATCAGGGCGACGACGGCATGCCACACCGTGGGGTAGAAGGCACCGGCTCCGGCATGGGCTACCACCGGATCGATGCCCCCGAACATCGAGGCGTCGCCGGTCGTGCGGATCCATTCGATGGCGTTGAGATGCACCAGGGCGTCGCGCACCTGGTTGGGGGCGGCGACGTCGGGTACGGACAAGGCGAAGGCCAGCACGACGCCCAGCCCCGCGACCGTGCACCCGATCACGGTCCACCATCGGATAGCGGCCGGAATCGGCCGCAAGGCCACCCGCACGCGGTACCGTCGCGGGCTCCACCGCCTCGCACCGGCAAGGACCGCCAGGACCGCCACCAGGGCAACCCCTGCCGTCAGCATCGTCCAACGGATGTCGAGCGCGAAGAACACCGTGGTCGCACAGGCCACCAGACCCGCGGTGATGCCCGGGGCACAGGCCCACGCGACCAGTCCGCGAACTCCCAGTATGCGCAACACCGCGTAACCCGGGCCAAGCCAGAGCAACGTCAGAGCACCCATGGCCGCAGCCACTCCGAGCACGGGAACTCCCCTCGCCGCCGTTGATCAAGGATCCCTCATCCAAGCGCAAACGCGTGCGGGCCGGGATCGACCCGGCCCGCACGCGTTTGCGCTCAGCCGCTATCGCGGCCCATCATCTCACTTGGTCTCGAGTGCCTCGGTTGCCGCCTCGACGGCGGCGTCCTCGTGCACGGCAGACTCCTCGGCGGAGACCTCGTCCGTTGCGGCCTCGGTGGCCGGTGCCTCATCGACCTGCGCCGGTGCGGCCGCCTTCTCCTTGACCGAGCGCTTGGTCGCACCTTCGGCCTCGCGCACGACGGCCTGCTTCGGGCTCACCGGCTCCAGGACGAGTTCGATCACGGCCATCGCCGCGTTGTCTCCCTTGCGGTTCCCCACCTTGGTGATGCGCGTGTAGCCACCCTCACGATCAGCCAGCTTCGGGGCGATCTCATTGAAGAGGCGGTGGACGATCGTGTAGGCATCGCCCTCCCCGTCCCAGCGACGTGGTGTCTTGTTACGGATCACCGCGGACACCTGGCGACGAGCGTGCAGATCACCGCGCTTGGCCTTGGTCAGCAGTCGCTCAGCAAGCGGCTGCAGCCGCTTGGCGCGAGTCACCGTGGTGGTGATGCGGCCGTGCTCGAACAGGCTTGAGGCCAGGTTCGCGAGGATCGCGCGCTCATGCGCGGAGCCGCCGCCCAGACGCGGGCCCTTGGTGGGGGTAGGCATTGTTGTTGCTCCTTGTATGGTCGATGCGGGCTAGTGGGCCGTCATCGAAAGTCAGTTGTACTGCTCGTCGAAGTCGTCGTCTTCGTCGTTGTATGTGATCGCACTCGGGTCGAAGTCCAGCGGTGAGTCCTTCAGTACCAGACCGAGTCCGGACAGCTTGCCCTTGACCTCGTTGATCGACTTCGCGCCGAAGTTCCGGATGTCCAGCAGGTCCGCCTCGCTCCGTGCCACGAGCTCGCCCACGGTATGGATGCCCTCGCGCTTGAGGCAGTTGTAGGACCGGATCGTCAGATCGAGCTCCTCGATCGGCAGTGCGAGGTCCGCGGCCAGCGCCGCATCCGTCGGCGACGGGCCGATCTCGATGCCCTCCGCCTCGACGTTGAGCTCGCGTGCCAGTCCGAACAACTCCACCAGCGTCTTGCCCGCTGAGGCAAGCGCATCGCGCGGGGAGATCGCGGACTTGGTCTCGACGTCGACGATGAGCTTGTCGAAGTCCGTGCGCTGCTCCACCCGGGTCGCCTCGACCTTGTAGGTGACCTTCAGTACCGGCGAGTAGATCGAGTCGACCGGAATCCGGCCGATCTCGGCGTCGTAGGCCTTGTTCTGCTGCGCCGAGACATAGCCGCGCCCGCGTTCGACGGTGAGCTCGATCTCGAGCTTGCCCTTCTCATTGAGCGTCGCGATGTGCAGGCCCGGGTTGTGGATCTCCACGCCGGCCGGCGGCAGGATGTCGGCCGCGGTCACCGTGCCGGGGCCCTGCTTGCGCAGGTACATCACGACCGGCTCGTCGTTCTCCGAGGAGACGACGAGGTTCTTGATGTTGAGGATGATCTCGGTGACGTCCTCCTTGACGCCGGGGACGGTGCTGAACTCGTGCAGCACACCGTCGATCCGGATGCTCGTCACCGCTGCGCCCGGGATGGACGACAGCAGGGTACGGCGCAGGGAGTTGCCGAGCGTGTAGCCAAATCCGGGCTCGAGCGGCTCGATGGAGAACCGCGACCGGTACTCCGAGATGACCTCTTCGGTCAGGGTGGGGCGCTGTGCGATGAGCACTT
>JAATES010000189.1 GCA_015655615.1 Actinomycetales bacterium | reverse complement strand
TACGTGTTCTCGCGGCTCCGGTTCCGGGGTCGCGGCATCGCCCGCGCGTGGATCACCGTGCCCTTCGTCCTGCCCACCGTCGTGGTGGGGGTGGCGTTCCGGGCCTTGCTCGCACCGGGCGGTCCTTTGGGGTTCCTGGGACTGGACCAGACGTTCCCGGCGCTCGTGGCGGCACTGGTGTTCTTCAACTATGCAGTCGTGGTGCGCACGGTGGGGGGCCTCTGGGAGCGCCTCGACCCCCGGGCGGTCCAGGCGGCCCGGACCCTGGGAGCGAGTCCGGCTCGAGCCTTCCGGACGGTCACGCTCCCGGCCTTGGCTCCCGCCATCGCCTCGGCCGCATCGGTGGTCTTCCTGTTCTGCTCGACGGCCTTCGGCATCGTCCTGGTGCTGGGAGGGCGGCGCTTCGCGAACATCGAGGCCGAGATCTACCGCCAGACCGTGCAGCTGCTCGACCTGAGGGCCGCTGCGGTGCTGTCAGTCATCCAGCTGGTGCTGGTGGTGGGTTCGCTGGTGGTGGCCAGCCGGTCCCGGCGGCGCCGTGAGACCGCGCTGGCGCTGTCGTCGGCGGATCGCGGGGTGCAGCCGATCACGCGGGCTGATGTGCCCGTGGTGGCACTCACCGTGGTGGTGGTGGGCGTGCTGCATGTGCTGCCGCTGGGGACCCTGGCAGTCAGGTCGTTCCAGACGACTCAGGGGTGGGGACTGCGCAACTATCAGCTTCTCTCCACGGCGGGACCGCGCGGACAGCTGACCCACACCGTGTGGCAGGCCACCGGTGCCTCGGTGCGCACGGCACTGCTGGCGACGGCCATCGCGCTGGCCGTGGGGCTCACCTTCTCTCTGGTGCTGTCCCGGCAGCCACGAGCCCGGGTGCTGCGACGTGGCCTCACCGTGCTCGACGCCGTGGTGATGCTGCCGCTCGGGATCTCTGCGGTGACGGTCGGGTTCGGGTTCCTGCTCACCATGGACAGGCCGCTGGGGATCCAGCTGGACTTGAGGACCTCGGGATGGCTGATTCCCCTGGCACAGGCGGTCGTCGCGATTCCGTTGGTCATCCGCACCGTGCTTCCCGTCCTGCGCGCCCTCGATCCGCGCCAGCGGGAGGTCGCGGCCATGCTGGGCGCCGGTCCCGGCCGGGTGCTGGCTACGGTGGACTGGCCTGTTGCGGCCAGATCTGCGGGTCTGGCGGTGGGTTTCGCGTTCGCCACCTCCTTGGGTGAGTTCGGTGCGACGTCTTTTCTGGTGCGTCCGGACACGGTCACCCTGCCGGTGGTGATCTTTCAGCTGATCGGTCGCCCCGGTGCGGACAATTACGGCATGGCGATGGCCGCATCGGTGGTGCTCGGTGCACTGGCTGCCGGGGTCATGGTGCTGGCCGAGCGGCTGCGCGGCGCGGGAACAGGGGAGTTCTGAGGTGACGGAGATGGTGACGGGATCGGATGCGGGACCCGGGCAGGGGCTCAGGGTCGTCGACGCGGTGGTGCGGTACCCCGCTGAACGAGGTGCTCCTGAGACCCTGGCCGTCCGCGGGGTCAGCCTGGACGTTCCCCGCGGCGAGGTCGTGGCACTGCTGGGCCCCAGCGGGTGCGGCAAGTCCTCGCTGTTGCGTGCCATCGCCGGCCTGGAGCCGCTTCGTGCCGGGTCCCTCGCGTGGAATGGCCGCGATCTTGCAGGGGTCTCCGTGCATCGCCGGAACGTCGGCCTGATGTTCCAGGACGGCCAGCTCTTCGCTCACCGCAGTGTGGCGGGCAATGTCGAATACGGACTGCAGAGCCAGCACATGCCGCGCGCCGAACGTCGCATCGAGGTGGCCAGGCTGCTGGACCTGGTGGGCCTGGCGGGCTACCAGGACCGTCCGGTCGCGACCCTCTCCGGAGGTGAACGCCAGCGGGTCGCGTTGGCGCGGGCGCTGGCGCCCCAGCCGGACCTGCTGTTGCTGGACGAGCCGTTGTCCGCTTTGGACCGTGAGCTGCGGGAGCGCCTGGCGCATGAGGTGGCTCGCATTCTGCGCCAGACCCGGATGACGGCGGTGTTCGTCACGCACGATCAGGACGAGGCCGCCACGGTGGCCGACCGGGTGCTTCGCATGCGCGACGGACGGCTGATCGAGCACTGATTCCG
>JAATES010000086.1 GCA_015655615.1 Actinomycetales bacterium | reverse complement strand
GGCGTGCCAGGCGATCCTCTCGCCGCTCGCGAACAGGCGCACCGTCGTATGCGCGTCGACCGTCGTCCCGCGGATGGTGATCTGGGCGAGCTGGAGATCCGCCCACCAGGCCTGCGACGAGGCGTCTGCCGTCCCGGGCTCGCCAGTTTCCATCCCCTGCGCGCCCCACGCCGGCTGATACACCCGAGCGTCGCTGAGCGCCTGGCCCTGCACCGTGACGCTCGTCCCAGCAGCAGCGGCCTCGTCGAGAGCGCGCTCAGCTTGACCATCGGCTCGGCCCAGAGCCAGAGCCGCGCTCAGTGCCACCACCATCGCTCCTGCCATGACCTGTCCCACCCAGGCTCCTGACGTGCGCCGTGTTCGCGCCCCGCCGAGCCTCGGCACGAACGTCAGGCCTGCAAGCAGGAGGGCGGCCGCTAGCAGGAGTCCGCTCGTGGCGTGAGGCGGCCAGCCGCGTAGCGCCGCCGCAGCGCCCCAGGCCACCACGGCTGCGGGTACGAGCCGCAGGTCCAAAGGCGGCTTCACTTCAAGGTTTCCGTCTTCGCATCAGACCGTCACCAGGTCACGCAGCCGGGCAAACGTCACCTCGCCGATGCCCGCCACCTCTTCCAACTGGTCGACTGTGCTGAAAGGACCATTGCTCTGCCGCCATTCCACAATGCGCTGCGCCAATGCGGGACCGATGCCGGGCAAGGTCTCGAAGGCCGTGGCATCGGCCGTATTGAGATCGATCAGCGCCGCGCCAGGCCCGTTCTCAGGCTGATCCCCCGCCGCTGCCGTCTCGGGCGCCACCGGCGTGGCAGCGCCGCGCTTGGGGATGGTGACCTGCTCGCCATCGACCGCCAGCCGAGCCAGGTTCACCGCAGTCGGGTCGGCCTTCTTCGTCAGTCCGCCCGCGGCTGCGACCACGTCGGCCAGCCGCGCTGGCCCGGGTACCGAGACCACGCCAGGATGGCGCACCTGACCCACGACGTACACCACTACGGTTCCGGTCGGGGCCGCCGATTCGCCTGAATCACTCGCACTCTCCGCCGTCGCCGACGCTATGGGTTGCTCGGTGGAGCCCGACAGCTGCGAATCCGGGTCAGCTGCCGCGTCTGTGCCCGTTTCCCCTGACGGACCCGCATATACCTCAACGGCTGGCACCGGACGGGACGACCACCAGGCGAGTCCGCCGCCCACCAGCAGCAAGCCGAACAAGCCCACCACGGCGGGCAGGGCAAGCCGCCATCTGACCCGGCTGGGCTCACGATCGTCCCACCGATCCTCTGTGTCAGTGCCACGATCACGACCTGACACGAGACCCTCTTCCGGGTCTCCTTGCGACGTCTCGGGAGTAGCCATGCCGACCACGCTAGAAGATCACCTGACAGCGCTCCTCCCCCGTTGCTTCATTGTGGATAACCTCGAGCCCGCCACCCGGGGTCGCCAAGGAGAAATGAGACGAGTGGTTCCAGCGAAGTCCCCGGACGGTCACGGGACACGTTCTAGCTCAGCTCACTGCGCCGCCGCGCGATCAATGACCACGACGCCCAGCATGCCCGGCCCGACATGGGCACCCAGCACCGCACCGGCCTGGACGATGTCGGGGGCTCCCCCCGTCGCCTCCCCGACGTCGGCTGCCAGCAAGCCGGCAGACTCCTCGTCGTCGAAGAAGTGGACGAACACCTGCGGATCGACCATTCCCGCCGAGTGCTCCACCGCCCCCCGCACCAGGCGCCGCCACGCCGAAGGCCGGCTGCGCACCAGCTGCAGCAGCTCGATCCGTCCCTCACGCAACACCAGGATCGGGCGCACGCCGAGCACCGTCCCCACCGCCGACGCGGCGCGACCCCACCGTCCGCCCCTGCGGAGATGATCGGGCGACTCCACCACGAACATCGTCGACGATGCCCTGGCGACCGCCACGGCCAACCGCGCCACCTCCAAAGCACTGTGACCCGCGTCCGCACTGGTACTCGCCACCTCGACAGCGGCTCCCAGCGCCGCTCCGGTCGTGCCCGTGTCGACCACGTGGACCGGTATCGGCGCGTCCCTCGCGGCGAGCGCGGCCGCATGCACCGTTCCGGAGAGCTCTCCCGAGAGGTGGAGGGACACCACCTCGTCGGCTCCGAGCTCGGCCGCAGCCGCATAGGCCTGTGCGAAGGAACCCGGCGACGGCTGCGCCGTGCTCGCCCGCTCGCCGGCCACCAGGCGTGCGGCCAACTGCTCGCAACCGAGGTCGATGCCGTCGCGGTAGTCCACGTCGGAGACCGTCACCGTCAGCGGCACCACCAGCACCCCGCTGGTCGTGGCGCCGGCGCCGTGGGGCATCGCCGCAGTGGAGTCGGTGACGATCGCCAGACGACGGGGAGTCCCTCGCTCCGCCTGCCGTGGGCGACAGACGTCAGCCGACCGGGACGACATTGACGAGTTTGGGGGCCCGGACGATCACGGTGCGCACACCCCGTCCGTC
>JAATES010000288.1 GCA_015655615.1 Actinomycetales bacterium | reverse complement strand
GCGGCGACCTTCATCTTCTTGGGGGTGCGCTGCTCATAGCTGCGAGGCGTCGGTCCGTGGACCACGCCACCGCCGTTGAACTGCGGTGCACGGATCGAGCCCTGGCGGGCCCGTCCGGTTCCCTTCTGCTTGAACGGCTTCTTGCCACCACCGGCGACCTCGCCACGATTCTTCGTGTCGTGGGTGCCTTGGCGCGCGGCGGCACGCTGTGCCACCACCACCTGGTGGATCAAGGGGATGTTCGCCGCCACGTCGAACAGCTCGGCGGGAAGGTCGGCAGTGCCGGCCTTCTTGCCCTTGGCGTCGAGGACATCCACGGTGAGCGTTGCGGTGTCAGTCATCGCGTTCACGCACCCTTCACAGCGTTGCGCACCACGACGACGCCGCCCTTGGGGCCGGGGATGGCACCCTTGACGAGCAACAGGCCCTTGGCGGCGTCGACCGCGTGCACGGTCAGGTTCTGAGTGGTCTGCACCTCGTGGCCCATGCGGCCAGCCATGCGCATTCCCTTGAAGACGCGCGAGGGCGTCGCGCAGGCGCCGATGGAACCGGGCTTGCGGTGGTTGCGGTGCGCACCGTGCGAGGCGCCCACGCCATGGAAGCCATGACGCTTCATGACACCGGCGAATCCCTTGCCCTTGGTGGTGCCCTGGACGTCGACCAATGCTCCCGCCTCGAAGGCGTCAGCTGTGATCTCCTGTCCCAGACTGAACTCCGCGGCGTTGGGCGTCCGGATCTCCGCGATGTTGCGGCGCGGCGTGACGCCGGCCTTGTCGAAGTGACCCTTGAGCGGCTTGCTGACCTTGCGCGGGTCGATCTGCCCGGCAGCGACCTGCACAGCCTCGTAGCCGTCGACCGCGGTGGTCCGCACCTGGGTGACCACATTCGGGCTCACCGACACGACGGTCACGGGGACCAGGCGTCCAGCCTCGTCCCAGACCTGGGTCATGCCCAACTTCGTGGCGAGCACCGCAGTGACGGGGCGCTCGTTCTGGTGGGTTGTCATCGTCATCCTCCCCGACCTCAGAGCTTGATCTCGATGTTCACGTCGGCAGGCAGATCGAGACGCATCAGCGAATCGACGGCCTTCGGCGTGGGATCGATGATGTCGATGAGCCGCTTGTGGGTACGCATCTCGAAGTGCTCGCGACTGTCCTTGTACTTGTGAGGAGAACGGATAACCACAAACACGTTCTTCTCCGTCGGCAACGGCACCGGGCCCACGACCGTCGCACCAGCGCGTGTCACCGTGTCGACGATCTTGCGCGCCGAACTGTCGATGACCTCGTGGTCGTAGGACTTGAGCCGGATGCGGATCTTCTGTCCCGCCATGGCGTCGTCTGACTCTCTCTCTCGAACCGCTATCTGTCCGACCCCCGCGCTCGGGCGTGTCGCCTAAAGAGACACAACCATGCACTGCTTCGGGTGAAGCCTGGGAGCCGTTGGGTAGTGATCCTGTGATCTGAGCCAACCGAGGTTTGCTCACATCACAGCATCGCAACGTCTGTTTGCTTGTCGTTGAAGCGTGGTGCTCCGGGTAACTCCATCGGCGAATTCGATCTCAACCGCAGCGGCCCGACATCCAAGCAATTGTTCGGCCCCCGGTGTTCGACGACCCGCGATCGGATCGGATCTGCACCGTGCGCACCACACTGTTCGATTCGTCAAGGCTCACGTTGAACGGAGCAACCCTGTAACAGGCAACCTCGAAAGTATGCCACAGGTTTGCGCTCATTGCCAATCAGCACGTCACTCGCTGGAACCGTCGCAGCCGCCTCGATCGAGCTCCTCAGCCCTGGTGGGCGTCAGCGTTCTTTCGGCGGCGCCGTGCTCCGATCGCGAGCATCGATCCCCCACCGAGCAGGAGCGCCGAGAGAGCGGCCAACCCGGCAATCTGTGCGCCTGTGGCCGCCAGCCGACTCCGCGGGCTCTGGGACGACGGCCGTGGCGTGCTCGTGTCCTTGGCCTTGGCTCCTGAGGTCACGACGGAGACCGTGTCCGTGGCCGGCTTCGGGTCAGCAACTCCCGGCGGACTCGACGCGCTGACGGTCGCGGTGTTGTCCACCGTGCCGGCAGCCACATCGGACGCTGTCACCACGTGGGACTGATCTCCGCGGCAGGTCATCGACTCACCCGGCGCCAGGCTGACCTGTGGGCACGTCACCGCACCGATCAGCGGATCGGAGATCACGATCCCGGTCAGCGTCACAGTGCCGGAGTTCGCAACCGTGAAGGTGTAGGCGATCTTCTCTCCTAAGTCACCCGAGCCGTTGCCGCTATTGTCGCCGAGCTTGGCCTTCTTGACCATCGAAAGACCTGCGGTCGCAGGTGTCGCGGGAGTCACGGCGTCGTCGCTCGAGGTGGGGGGCGGCCCCGGGACGCTGGCCGGCGGAGTACCGGTCACCGTCGCCAGGTTGGTCACCTTTCCCGCGATCAGGTCCTCCTCGGTCACCGTGTGCGAGGCCGTTGCCGGACAGGTGACGGACTCAGCTGGAGCCAATGTCGCCGCACACTCCAGTCCGCTGATCCCCAGCATCGGGTCGCTGACCGATACCGGCGCAAGAGAGACATTTCCGGTATTGGTCGCCGTGAACGAATAGCTGATGACCTCCCCCGCATCTGCTCCGCCGTTGTCGTTCTTGTCGTCCAGTTCGGCGTGCTTGACCAGGCCGATGCCCGGGCCGGCGGCTCGGGCGTAGACCGTCTCGCTGTCGGTGGCTTGCCCGGGGTCGGAGACGTCCGTCCGCGAGGACGTGCCATCTGCCGTTGCGGTGTTGTCCACGCGGCCCGCGACGATGTCATCCGAGCCGATGGTGCGGGTCACCGGTGACGTGCAGTCAGCCGAGTCCCCTGGCGCGAGCGTCACGGCACAGACCAAGCCCGTCACGCCCAATGTGGCGTCATTGATCACGACGTCGGTCAGGGTGATGGTCCCGCTGTTGCGCACGGTGAAGGTGTAGCTGATGACTTCACCCACGTCGCCGACGGCATCGGCTCCGCTGAGGAGGCTCTTCTTGTCCAGGGTCAGCCCCGTCACCGGCGTCGCTGTGGGGGTCGAGGCGACGTCCTGGTCGGACACAGGACCCAGGTCACTGCCAGCGGGCGGCATTCCAGTGGCGACCGCGGTATTGACGTCATTCGCACCGAGGTCTGCCTCTGTCACCACATGGGTGCCGGTGACCGTGCAGGTCGACGTGTCGCCCGGTGCCAGGCTCGCCACACAGAGCCCAGCACTGATTCCGAGCTTCGGGTCGGTGATCGTCACCGGAGCCAGCGTCACATTGCCCGCATTCGTCACCTCGAAGGTGTAGCTG
>JAATES010000164.1 GCA_015655615.1 Actinomycetales bacterium | reverse complement strand
TGGGCGGCGAAGTCCTGATCCACTGTGTCGCGGGCCACCACCGTGTAGAAGTGCGCGGTCTTGCCGTCGGATTTGGGGCGCATCAGCCGGCCGAGGCGCTGCGCCTCCTCCTGGCGGGATCCGAAGGACCCGCTGACCTGGACGGCGACCGATGCCTCCGGTAGGTCCACCGAGAAGTTCGCCACCTTGGACACGACCAGCCGGTCGATCTCCCCGGTGCGGAACGCCGCGAAGAGCCGCTGGCGTTCGCGCACGGTGGTCTCGCCGGTGATCAGCGGTGCCGTCAGGTGGTCGGCCAGCTCCTCCAGCTGGTCGATGTACTGACCGATGACCAGGGCCTGTTCGCCGGGATGCCGTGCGAGCAGTGACTCGACGACGGCACCCTTGCCCGGTGCGCTGGCGGCGAGGCGGTATCGGTCCTCGGGCTCTGCGACGGCGTAGGCCATCCGGGCGGAGTCGGGCAGGGTGAGCCGGACCTCGACGCATTTGGCTGGAGCGATGTAACCCTGCGCCTCGATGTCCTTCCAGGGCGCGTCGAAGCGCTTGGGCCCGATCAGCGAGAACACCTCGTCCTCGCGTCCGTCCTCGCGCACCAGGGTGGCGGTCAGTCCCAGACGTCGCCGGGTCTGCAGGTCGGCGGTCATCCGGAAGATCGGGGCCGGCAGCAGATGGACCTCGTCATAGAGGATCAGGCCCCAGTCCCGGGCGTCGAGCAGCTCCAGGTGCGTGTACACGCCCTTGCGTCTCGTCGTGAGCACCTGATAGGTGGCGATGGTGACCGGACGGACCTCCTTGCGGGCACCTGAGTACTCGCCGATCTCGTCCTCGGTCAAGGTCGTCCGCCGCAGGAGCTCGTCGCGCCACTGGCGCGCGGACACCGTGTTGGTCACCAGGATGAGCGTGGTGGTGCCCGACCTGGCCATCGCGGCTGCTCCGACGATCGTCTTGCCCGCGCCGCACGGCAGGACCACGACGCCCGACCCGCCATGCCAGAACCCGTCGACGGCCTGTTCCTGATAGGGCCGCAAGGACCACGGGGCATGGTCATGCGCCGAATCGGTGGCCGACAGCGTGATCTCGTGTTTCTCACCGTCGACGTAGCCAGCGCGGTCCTCTGCGGGCCAGCCGAGCTTGAGGAGCACCTGCTTGAGGTGTCCGCGCTCTGACGGGTGTACCACGATCGTGTCCTCGTCGATCTGCGCACCGAGGAGACCGGCCGTCCGCTTCGACCGGCGTACTTCGGTGAGCACGGCCCGATCGGTGGTCTCCAGGACCAGACCGTGGATCGGATGCTGGGTGAGGCGCAGGCGGCCGTAGCGGTCCATCGTCTCAGCGATGTCGACGAGCAGCGCTGGCGGCACCGGGTACCTGCTGAACTCCACCAGCGCATGGACGACCTGCTCGGCGTCATGGCCGGCTGCACGTGCGTTCCAGAGCCCGAGCGGCGTGAGCCGGTAGGTGTGCATGTGCTCGGGAGCGCGCTCAAGCTCCGCGAACGGCGCGATCGCACGGCGTGCCTGGGCCGCGAGCGGGTGGTCGACCTCGAGCAGTAACGACTTGTCGCTCTGGACGATCAGTGGTCCGTCGGTCACGCAGTCTCCTCGTCAGGGTCGGTGGTCTGGCCGGGCGCGGGGACGGGCCACGCGCCCGCGCCGGCCAGCGTCGTGGCACGGAGCAGGCGGTGCACCACCACGGTGAGCTCACTGTCGCGCTCCAGGTCACGAGCCCGGACCCGGCCGTCGGCGACGCTCAACGCGATGACATCGCGCACGACCGGGACGCCTTGGGGACCGATCATCTCCAGTCGTACCGGAGTACCGGCGGCGGCCGCTTCGCGCAGGAGTCCCAACGCCTCGACAGGATCGTTTGTTCCGGACATCAGTGGGTCTGACGTCCGGGTCAGAGCCGCCGGACCCGCGGGCGACCTGCCGTCGGCAAGCGGCTCCCGCGTGGTGCGCAGCCGCTTCACGATGACTTCCAGTTCGCCTGCACTGAGCGGACGGTCGACATCGAAGTGCGGGGTCATATTCCGGCTGGCGCACAGCGGCGCACGAGCCGGGGTACCTTCGGCACCCCGTGGCGCCGGGGCGGAACTGCGGGGTCCGTCTGGCGGCAGGTCGAGGACCGACGACGGGATCAGGGTGCCGTCGGGCGCTTCGACGACCGGCGAGTATCCGGCAGCGCGCACAGCGGCCATCAGATCGATCGCGGGAACCGGTGCCGCCAGCACCGTCGGGCTGAGGCAGAAGGCCCCCAGCGCGGTGAGGTGGCGGTCCGTCAACAGTGCGGCCGCAGTGATGTCATCGGCGACCTTCAGGTAGCTGGCGGCGGCGCCCACGCGAACTCGTCCATGCTGACGCGCGACATCGGCGATGAGGTACTCCAGCGACTGGGGCAGCGGTGCCGAACTGTGCGCGGCCAACGCTGCCAGCAGACTGGGCGCCGTCCAGCCCGAATCGAGTGCGTGGTTGAGGGAAGTCGCACTGAACCTGCTGGTCAAACCGGCGCCGCGCGATTCCACTGTGCTCGATTCAGCCAGCAATGCGGCGAGCGCCTCACTCGGACGGCCCGGTACCACGGCTGTGAGGTCGCCTTGCAGCAGGACGTGATCGACGGGCTCGGGTAGAGCTGACTCCAGGGACGCGGCCAGTGGGTCGCCCGACCGCGGGCGCCGGCCGGCTCCCGGCGCGGACTCCCCTGCTCCCTCCCACGCCACCCACGCGAGCCCCAGGCTGGTCAGTGCGCCGGCGGCTGTGATGCCCCAGAGCTCTGCCTCCGCAAGGATGCCTTCCACGGCATTCAGGGGCCGGGTGATCCGAGGCGTCTGCCATTGGACGAGCGCATGGAGGTCGCCCGCCGGCAGGCTCTGGCCTGGGTGCGAGGCCAGGGCCTGGAGCAGCCGCCTGCGCAGATCGGGAATCCAGAGGCGTTCCTGGGCGGCACCCAGCGCAGGGCGCGAGGCACCGTGCTCATCCCGGGACCCGATGACCCACGCAGCGCGCGTCGACCGGGCCCAGGCGCGCATCAGGAGCGACCATTGCCGGGCGACCGGCAAGGACAGCCATTCGTCGGCGCTGGGGTCCAGCCGTATCGCAGTGTTGTCCCCGACTGCCACCAGCCCGGCCTGGTCGGTGAGCTCGACGACCGAGGCAGCGGCGGCCTCCGTCACCTCCAGGAGTGTGGCGATTCGGCGTAGCTCGCGGACTCCCAGCCCGCCTGCACGGAGGGTGACGGGCGGATTGTCGTGCCAGTCGTGCAGCAGATGCGTTACCAGCCGCACCGCGCTCTCGGCCGAGAGCGCGGCGAGCGTCTTGAGAGGAGGGAGGTCGCGGGGCGTCGGCTCCGTGCGGGGCGGGACCGAGGCGGCACGGTGCGTGCGGCCACCGCGCAAGGCCAAGGCGGTGGAACGCGGCAGGGCGACGTGCCGCGGGTCGACCTCGGTCAGAAGGTGGTGGGTGATCAGCCAATGTATGGCCGTCCTGCCGCCCGGTGCGGTCGGGATCTCCCCGGCCGGGGGGCCCCAGGCGAGGGCGTCCAGGATGCTGCGAC
>JAATES010000089.1 GCA_015655615.1 Actinomycetales bacterium | reverse complement strand
CTGCGGCTGAACACAGCGCTGAAGGCATCATAGGCTCCCCCGGCCAGAACGGACGTGATCGCCGGCTCTCCCACGCTGCCGACCACGAGGCCCCGTCCGCTGTGCACCACGAGCAGCGTGACCGCCACCGCCAGGGCTGCGGTGGCAGCCACAGCCGCGGTGGGCCCGAGCAGCAGAGCGAGCCTGCTCGCACCCGGGGACCGCCGGGAGCGGGCGCTCAGCACCACCACAGACACCACCAGGAGCACCACCGCGAGCCAGTCCAGCCCCACGCCCACCGACATCACCACGTTGTAGCCCCGGTGCAGAGCGGCTACCGCGGGCGACTGCAGCAGCACGATGCGCGCATCGGAGAGCCGGAGGCCGTCGACCGTCGTGAGCCCCACGCCGGACAGCCGGGCACCCAGCCCGCCGAGCAACGGTCCGACCTGGATTTCCAGCCGGCCCGAGGCCTCCGTGGCGATCACGCCCGAACGCTCGTCGTCCAGCGCCGCGACCAGTTGGCTATGTGTCAATCTGAGCGACTGCTCCCAGAGCGCCGCGAACTGCCGGGACTGCACCAGAGCGAGGACTGCGGTGCGCACCTGGGCGTCGAGCCTGCTCTGCGCGGCCGCACGCAGCACCTCCGCACCCCGCTGCGTGAGCTCCGCGCGATCCGACATGCTGAGCTCCTGCGCCAACCGATCCACCAGACCGATGCTGGCGATCTGATCCATGATCGTGTCTGCGGCGATCTCGGCGACGGCAGCTTGCACCTGCGGATCACCGGCCAGTGGAGCCAGGGTGGCGACGAACACGTCGGTGTCCGAGACCTGGGTACGCACCTCACGCAGCACGATTCCTGCCGGAAGCAGCACCGACCCCACCACCATGAGTGCCACGCCGACGACAAGCACGATCCGCCCGGATGCCTCGGCCGGACTCGGGACAGAGCCGTCTGGTTCGGTCATGGAGGAGTCTCCTGTGGTGAGCACCGCGTGCGTCAGCCCACAGTATCGGCGTCGTCGCCGCCGCGCGGGCGCACAGTCCGCCCGATTCGCAGCGCCGCTGCATGTACGCGACGCCGCAACGCAGGATGCTGCAGCACCATCGCGACCACCGCACCTCCGGCGGCGTATCCCGCCAATCGCCGGGCCACCGGGATCGCCTCGGCTCCCACCACCGCGAGCGAGCCTGGCCCCGCGGATCCGGACGCCGCTGCCACTGCGCACCCCCCGACCACCCCGACCACGATCGCCAAGGACAGCACAGCGGACGCCATGGCCGTCCACGACACCTCGGAAGATCCGGCCGCGGTCTGCAGCCGGCGCCACACCAGGATTCCGACCGCGAGAGCGAGGGCCACGATCAGCAACGGAGCCCAGCGCATGGTCGGCCCCGCCATGCCGCCCGTCGGCAACGCACCCAGGACCGGTAGCGCGGGCAATGCTCCCAGGGTGGCGGAGCCGGGTGCGAAGGACGAGGCGGTGCCGACCACGAACCCGGCTCCGCTGAGCCAGGCCACCGACCACACCACCAGATTGGGGACCAACGTGGCCTGGCCCACTGCGAGGACCAGTCCGCCGGTGGCGTCCAGCCCCAGACTGGTCAGGATGTCGCGGGACTCGGATCGTCCCGCCACTGCCCACACCAGCACGATGACGGCACCGAGTGCGGTCAGGCCCGCCAGGAATGCACAGGCCGCCCGGGCGCCGATGCGTACCGCGGCTGACGGGATCGCCCACGTCGGCAGATGAGCGGACACCTCCGACCAGCGCTGTTCCAGCTCGCCACCTCTGGCTGACCCTGGCCGCAGGGCACGTCTCGCGGAGTCCCGCCGGTCACCCCGGATCATGCCCGTGGTCGCGCCCAGGCCAGCGATCAGCAGGGCACCGGCCACGGTGGGCAGGATGCTCGCGCCGACCGCACCCGCCACCAGAGCCACCACCAGGGCATAGGTCACCACGAAGCCGAGCAGAGACCCGGGCGTGCGGCGCACCGCCCGGCGGGCTGAGCCGAAGCAGGTCAGCACAGCCAGCACGGATAATCCCAGCGGAACCAGGCTGATGCCCGAGCCGCTCACCCGAATCGGCCCGCCGTGTCCCAACACCCACAGAGACGATCCCACCGCGACGGCTGACCGCCAGGTGGCATCGGTGGTGATGTGGGCGGCCGCACTCACGAACGCCGCGACCGCTGGGACGACGATCAGGCCATAGGACCACAGCGCGGCCTGCAGAGCGGCCAGGCCACCGATGATCCAGCCAGGAGCGGCCGGAGTGAGGTCCTCTGGGCCCTGCGCAGGCACGCCTCCCGCCCCGGCCCTGGATCGCGCGGCAGCCCTGCGTCGTTGGACGCTCATCGCGCCAGTGGGTGCCGCCATAGTCACCATGGTGCCTTGCAGCGCCCTTCAAATCCGGTAACCGGGGCCGTGAGCCTGCTCACGGCCCCGGCACAGACCGCCACGCGGGCAGCCGGCCGAGTGATCAGGAGCCGAGGACGTCGCGCAACAGCTGGGCGGTCTCCGATGGCGTCTTGCCGACCTTGACCCCGGCGGCCTCCAGCGCCTCCTTCTTCGCCTGCGCCGTTCCCGACGATCCCGAGACGATGGCACCGGCGTGGCCCATGGTCTTGCCCTCAGGTGCAGTGAAACCAGCTACGTAGCCGACGACGGGCTTGGTGATGTGGGCCTTGATGTACTCCGCAGCCCGTTCCTCGGCGTCGCCGCCGATCTCTCCGATCATGACGATGGCCTCGGTCTGGGGATCCGCCTCGAAAGCCGCGAGCGCATCGATGTGCGTCGTTCCGATGATGGGATCACCGCCGATGCCGATGGCCGTCGAGAACCCGAGGTCCCGCAGCTCGTACATCATCTGATACGTCAGCGTTCCTGACTTGGACACCAGACCGACCCTGCCGGGTCCGGTGATGTCCGCGGGAATGATGCCGACGTTCGACTTGCCCGGGCTGATGACCCCGGGACAGTTCGGCCCGATCAGCCGGACGCCAGCCTGTTCGGCAAGCGTGAAGAACTCGGCGGAGTCGGCCACGGGCACGCCCTCGGTGATGATGACGATCAGGGGCACGCCAGCCTCGATCGCCTCGACGACGGCTGCCTTGGTGAAGGCCGGTGGCACGAAGATCACGGAGACGTCGGCGTCGGTCGCGGCCACCGCCTCGGCCACCGTCCCGAAGACGGGGACCTCGACGTCCTCGTCCTCGATGGTGAAGTCCAGCGTGGTGCCTGCCTTACGCGGATTGACTCCGCCGACGATGGTCGTGCCGGAAGCCAGCATGCGCGTGGTGTGCTTCTGGCCCTCCGAACCCGTCATGCCCTGAACGAGGACCCGGGAGGTCTCGTCGATGAAGATTGCCATGTCTGTGCTCTCTCGTCTGTAGGGGCTCAGGCCGTCGCGGCCAGCTCGGCTGCCTTGTCGGCGCCGCCGTCCATCGTGGTGGCCAGAGTGATCAGGGGGTGGCCCGCCTCGGTGAGGATGCGGCGGCCCTCCACGACGTTGTTGCCGTCGAGCCGGACGACCAGTGGCTTCGACGCCTGGTCACCGAGGATCCCGAGAGCGGCCACGATGCCGTTGGCGACTGCGTCGCAGGCGGTGATGCCGCCGAACACATTCACGAACACGCTCTTGACCTGCGGGTCTCCCAGGATCACATCGAGTCCGGCGGCCATGACCTCCGCTGAGGCGCCACCGCCGATGTCGAGGAAGTTCGCCGGCTTGACCCCGCCGTGCCGCTCGCCCGCGTAGGCGACCACGTCGAGCGTCGACATGACCAGACCGGCGCCGTTGCCGATGATCCCGACCTCGCCGTCGAGCTTGACGTAGTTGAGGTCGTTCTCCTTGGCCTTCGCCTCCAAGGGGTCCGCGGCGGCCCTGTCCTCCAGCGCGGCATGGTCGCCGTGGCGGAACGACGCGTTCTCGTCGAGTGTCACCTTGCCGTCGAGCGCCACGATGTCCCCGGCCCCCGTGAGCACCAGCGGATTGACCTCGACCAGCGTGGCGTCCTCCTCCCGGTAGACCGTCCACAACCGCTGGATGACTGCGGCGACCTTGTCCTTGATCGCGGCGGGAAAACCCGCCGCGTCGACGATCTGCGCGGCCTTGTCCTCATCGATACCGACCAGCGGGTCGACGGCGACCCGGGCGAGCGCCTCTGGCCGCTCCACGGCAAGCTGCTCGATCTCCATGCCGCCCTCGACGCTGGCCATGGCAAGGTACGACCGGTTCGACCGGTCGAGCAGCACCGAGAAGTAGAACTCCTGGGCGATGTCGGCTCCGGCGGCGATCATCACCCGGTGGACCGTGTGCCCCTTGATGTCCATGCCAAGGATCTCTGCGGCGCGCTGCTCCGCCTCGTCAGCGCTGCGAGCCAGCTTGACGCCGCCCGCCTTCCCCCGGCCCCCGGTCTTGACCTGCGCCTTCACGACGACGACACTGCTGCCGTCTGCCAGCAGCCTTGCTGCGCCCTCGCGTGCCTCCTGCGGTGTGGTCGCGACCACACCTGCCAGCACGGGAACGCCGTGCTTCTCGAAGACGTCGCGGGCCTGATATTCGAACAGGTCCACCCTGGTGTCCTTCCCTCGGCCGACTGTGGCGGTGCTCTCAACATCGAGACGATGGTCCTAGGGTAGTGCTTTCCCCAGGCGTTGCGGGACCGCTGCGCTACAGCTTGGTCAGCGGCGCCATGCGGAGCAGAAGGCGCTTGGGATCACCCGTACCGAAGTCCACCTTGGCCACTGCATTGCGGCCCGTCCCCTCCAGGCCGACCACGGTGCCGAGGCCGAACGAGTCGTGGGTGACCCGGTCGCCGAGCGCGAACGACGGCAGAGCGGGATCGTCCGGCCTCGCGGCGGACGCCTGCCCGGTGCCCTGCCCGGAGAAGTCCGACCGCACCTCACCGGTCCTGGTGCGGGCCCCGGTGCCAGAACGCGAACTCCCCCCGATGGCCGGGGCGAAGTCGTCGTCATCCCATTCCGACCTCCGGGATGCTCGAGAGGAGCCCGAGCCGTAGCCGCCACCCCAGCCGCTGCGCAGTGCCTGGGTGCTGGACTCCTTACGCCGCCAGTCGATGAGCCCGGCCGGGATCTCGTCCAGGAACCGGCTCGGAGGGAACTCCTGGGGCGCCCCCCACGCCGACCGCTGCGCCGACCTCGTCACATAGAGCCGCTGCCGCGCCCGGGTCACCCCGACGTACACGAGCCGGCGCTCCTCGGCCAGCTCGGCCTCGTCGTGCAGGGAACGCAGGTGCGGGAAGGTCCCGTCCTCCATTCCCGTGAGGAACACCACCGGGAACTCCAGCCCTTTGGCGGTGTGCAGAGTCATCAAGGTGACCACGCCGCTGCCGTCGACATCAGGGATCTGGTCAGCGTCGGCCACGAGAGAGACCCGCTCCAGGAAGTCCACGACGTCGCCGTCAGGCTCGGCCTGGGCGAACTCGGAGGCCACGGCGTGCAGCTCGGCGATGTTCTCGACCCGGGTGGCATCCTGCGGGTCGTCGCTGCCCCGCAGCTCGGCGAGATAGCCGGACCGGTCCATCGCCGCCTCCAGGACGGCCGCGGGACTGGCGGCGCCGGCGGCGAGCTCGCGCAGCTCGCGCATGAGGTCGGCGAAGGCCCGCAACGGGCGCACGGTCCGTGCCGCGATGCCGGGGACCTCGCCGATCCGGCTGACCGCCGCGTCGAAGCTGATCTGCTCCCGTGAGGCGAACTGGGCCACGACCGCCTCGCTGCGCTCGCCGATGCCCCGCTTGGGCACGTTGAGGATGCGCCGGACGGATACGTCGTCATCCGGGTTCGCCACCGCGCGCAGGTAGGCGATGGCGTCCTTGATCTCGCGACGTTCGTAGAAACGGGTTCCGCCCACCACCTTGTAGGGCAGGCCGACGCGGATCAGCAGTTCTTCGAGCGCCCGCGACTGCGCGTTGGTCCGGTAGAACACCGCGACGTCGGAGTATCTCGCCTCGCCGGCGTCGACCAGCCGGTCGATCTCCTCCGTGACGAACCGGGCCTCGCCGTGCTCATCGTCGGCCACGTAGCCGACGATCAGCTCGCCGTCGCCGGAATCGGTCCACAGCCGTTTGGGGCGTCGTCCGTCATTGCGTGCGATGACGGCGTTGGCCGCTGACAGGATGGTCTGGGTGGACCGGTAGTTCTGCTCCAGCAGGACCGTCCGGGCATTCGGGTAGTCGACCTCGAATTCGACGATATTGCGGATGGTCGCGCCCCGGAACGCATAGATGGACTGGTCGGAGTCGCCGACCACCGTGAGCTCGGCCGGCGGGACGCCGCCAGCCGCGGCCGGACCGGCCTGGCCAGGGACGTCCGGTACCTATGCGTCCGGCGCCGGAACGGCACCGGCGAGCTCCCGCACCAGCATGTACTGCGCGTGATTGGTGTCCTGATACTCATCGACCAGGATGTGCCGGAACCGGCGCCGGTAGTGCTCGGCCACAGCCGGGTGACGTTGCAGTAACTGCACGGTCAGCATGATGATGTCGTCGAAATCGACCGCGCTGGCTTGGCGGAGCCGCGCCTGGTAGCGCGAGTAGACGCTCCCCAGCATCTGGGCGAAGTCGTCGGGATCCAGCCGCGCCGCGTAGTCCTCAGGCGTGACGAGCTCGTTCTTGAGGTCGCTGATCCTGCCCGCGAGCACCTTGGCGGGGAACTTCTTCACGTCCAGGTCGAACTCGCGGCTCACCAGCGTCAAGAGCCGCTGGGAGTCGGCCGAGTCGTAGATCGAGAACGCCGACCGCAGCCCCACGTACTCGTGCTCCGAGCGCAGGATGCGCACGCATGCCGAATGGAAGGTCGACACCCACATCCGCCGTGCCGCCGGACCGACCAGCTCGGCGACCCGCTCACGCATCTCCGCTGCCGCCTTGTTGGTGAAGGTGATCGCAAGGATCTGGCCCGGGGTGGCCCGGCCCGTGGCAAGCAGATAGGCGATGCGGCGGGTCAGGACCCTGGTCTTTCCGGAGCCCGCCCCCGCGACGATCAGCAACGGCGACCCCTGGTGCATGACCGCCTCGCGCTGCTCCGGGTTGAGGTCAGTCAGCAACTCGTCAGCGCGAGCGCTCTCGCGTCCGGCGCGGCCGACAGCCGCTCCGGGGTCGCCCCGGTCGGCGGCGTCATCACAGGACGTGCCACTGCGCCGCGGGTCGAGGGAGGGCAATCGTGAGGTGAGGTGGTCGAACAGTGTCGTCATGGTCCTCTCAGCGTAGGCGGTTCCTCGGACTCGGACCTAGCCCGCCGTCCCGACCCAGCGGGGACCCTCCCGGCCTCGGCTCTGACACGCCCCACCCCGCGCGGTCCGCCATTCGACGCGCGGTCGGTGCTGACCCCGGGGGTCGTGGACGGGTAGCCTCGTCAAGGACACACAGACACTGCCCGGCGGACGACCGGGCGAAGCGGGTCTGGGAGCGGCGACGGAAGGGACCTGATGAGCGACAGCACGACGACGGACGACCTGCGTCTGCCGCCCGGCCCTCGGCTGCTCGCGCGCGAGGTCGTCGAGGCCCACCAGCGTGACCGGATCCTCCACGCGCTGCTCGAGGTGGTCGCGCGCGACGGCTACGAGGCCAGCTCGGTGTCGCGCGTCGCCAAGCACGCCGGCGTCTCGACGGCCACGTTCTACCAGCTCTACGACAACCGCCCGAGCGCGTTTTGGGACATGTACGACGCGGCCTTCGGCTCGCTCCTCGCGCCGGCCCTCGCGGTGTGGGACGATCCGGACGCGACGACGGAGGCCCCCGACCGGCTGCGGCGATGTCTGGGCACGCTGCTCGGCTCCGTCGCCACCGACCCCGACGTCGCACGCGTCGTGGTCACCGAGGCCGCCTGGCTCGGTCCCCGCTTCTTCGAACGACGCGAGCGGCACCTGCACCGGCTCTCGGAACGTATCGAGCGTGCTGCCCGCGATCACAACGGCGCCGCCTCGCCGATCGCGGCTCGCAGCATCGTGGCTGCGGTGTGGGCGCTCGTCGAGGAGCACGTCGCGGCAGGCAGCGCGGCCCTGCTCCCCTCCCTGACGGACGACCTGGACCAGATCGTCCGCACTCTGTTCGAGCAGACCGACGACCGTCTCCCGGACCGCGTCAGCTCGGCGGCGCTCGCCCGGTATCAGCGGGTGCTCGACCGCGTCTTCGCGGCGAGCCGGGAGCTGATGGACGGTGCTCCCAGCTGGCAGGTGGGTCTCTACGCCTCGCTGATCGCCTGCTACACCGAGATCCGCTCCGACCCGGAGTCGCTCTGGCTGCACTTCATCGACACCAGCCACGAAGAGACCGTCGCGGTCCGCACCGCGCACAGCGCCCGTCTGCTCACCCTCCTGCACGAGCTGCGCGAGGATGCCCCGTCCAAACAGGACGGCACCGCGCTGCTGCGGCGCATCCACGCTGCGATGCGCTCATCGATCCTCGAGAACGGCGAGGCGATCGACCTCGACGCCGCCGAGCGCACCTTCGCCACGCTGCTGCTCAGCGACGGCGGGGCGCCGGTCACCGGTGTGCCCGCGAGCGCACCCGGCGAGACGGTGCTGCCGCCCCACGCCACCCCCCAGGACTGACACCGCTCGACGCCGCTCGCCGAGAGTCCTGGACTCGTCCATCGAGACACCGCCGTCTCGGATCATGGACGCACCTTGTATACCGATGAGTCTCGCCGGATAGGCTCCTCATGTTCTGGAGCGAAACGCTCATGTTTTCAGTGGTGAACGTCGACGTCGGTTCGATCCGCACACGATCTGGTGCGATCTGGTCGAGGCCGGACGACGCCGATCCGGGAGAGGGAGAGCATGAACCCGACGTCTGTGACGCGCTCGCGCCGCAAGGCCGCCCTGACGGCGCT
>JAATES010000220.1 GCA_015655615.1 Actinomycetales bacterium | reverse complement strand
CTGACCGATCTGACCTACCACCGGGGGATCGACCCGGGCACCGGTCGGGATCTGCCCGTGGTCCGGGTGGCCTTCGACCGGCCCGAGGTCCGCAATGCCTTTCGGCCCCGTACGGTCGACGAGCTCTACCGGGCACTCGATCACGCCCGGACGTCGGGCACCATAGCGGCAGTCATCCTGACCGGCAATGGTCCTTCACCCAAGGACGGCGGACGGGCGTTCTGCTCTGGTGGCGATCAGCGCATCCGCGGTCGCGACGGGTACCGATATGCGCCCGGCGACCTCCGCATGGACGGCGGCTCGGACACCACCGGGCTCCCGGACGATGCAGACTCAAGGGACACCGCGCTCCCCTCGGCCGGAGCCGGCAGGCTGCACATCCTCGAGGTCCAGCGCTTGATGCGGACGATGCCGCAGGTGATCATCGCTGCCGTGAACGGCTGGGCTGCAGGCGGCGGCCATTCCTTGCATGTGGTGGCGGATCTCTCCCTCGCCAGCCGGGAGCATGCGCGATTCATGCAGACGGATGCCAATGTGGGCTCATTCGACGCCGGGTACGGATCGGCCTATCTGGCCCGCCAGGTGGGGCAGAAGCGGGCACGCGAGATCTTCTTCCTCGCTCGGGAGTATTCGGCACAGCAGGCCTATGAGTGGGGCGCCGTCAATGAGGTCGTCGACCACGCCGATCTGGAGGACACCGCGCTCGAATACGCCCGGATCATCGCCACCAAGTCTCCGCAAGCCATACGGATGCTCAAGTTCGCCTTCAACCTCGCCGACGATGGCCTCGCAGGCCAGCAGGTGTTCGCTGGCGAGGCGACCCGCCTGGCCTACATGACCGATGAGGCGGTTGAAGGCCGCGACGCGTTCCTTGAGCATCGCGATCCCGATTGGTCTCGGTTCCCGCAGGCGTTCTGACCCCGGTGGACACGCGCCTTCTGCGACCCGGACTCCGGGCGACTCAGCCCGCCGGGAGCGGAACGTCGGGGTCCACGGGATCGTCTGGCGGATCCGCAGGCTCGACAGGATCAGCCGGTGACGTGGGCGTGGTCGCAGCGGCGGTGAAGGACTGTGCCTCGCCCAAGGCTGGCGTACTGCCACAGCGAGCACTGCAGGGCATCGCGATGCGTCGCGTCCTGACCGCGGAGTCCTCGCTGAGCTGCCAGCGGGCGAACCGCTCGCTGGTGCCTGCCACGGTGTTGGACTGCCAGGCGGCGAAGTTCGCCTCAGTCAGGTAGTTGCGGGCGTAGCCGTATTTCGCTCCGGCGCCGCTGAGCTTGGCCACCCGGATGGCGAGCGGCCGGGCCAGCTCGGTCATCATATTGCCGCTGATCGTCAGATTGCGGGAACCCATCACCAGGATGCCCTTGGCCGTCGTGTTCTTGGGCGCCACCCCGGAGATGATGTTGCCGTCGATCAAAGAGTCCTTCCACTGCTCGACGTGGATCGCGTATTTTCCCTTGACGCCGGTGATGACGTTGTCGGTCACCCGGATGTTGGTGTGATAGTTCGGGGTATAGGTCGAACCAGACTTGGTAGCGGAGAACTTGTGCGTGCCCACCGCCACATCGATGTTGCGGAAGGTGTTCCCGGTCACTGAGACGTTCACGTCGGGGGTCTTGTCCCACGTGCTCCACCGCTGTTTGAAGCCACCGGTGACAGCGTCGGGAGTGTCGATGTTGATGGCCTCTTTGCACTGACATGAGGACACCGAGGCGTTCTGGAACACGTTGCCTGCGATCAGGACGTTCTTACTGGCATCGAGCTCGATGTAATGGCCGCCATTTCCACCGGTGAAAGTGATTCCCTTGACGGTCAGATTCGTGTTGTGGCCCGCGAAGATCGCATATGTCAGCAGCCCGCCGCCCAGGTCGATCACCGAGCCGGTCTCTCCGATGAACGAGATGTTCCGCTCTCCGCCATACCCGGAGTAGCGATACTTCTTTTTCTTCTGCGCCTTCTTCGCCACAGAGGGGCGTACGGTCTGGAAGATCGATTTGGAGGGCACGTACCGGGAGGTCCCCGTCTTGAGGGTCTTGAGGATCCTCGCACCGGACTCGAGCTTGATCGTCACGTTCGACGGGACGTACAGCACATTGGAGACTCGATAGGTCCCGCGGGAGAACACCAGGGTGCCCCCGCCCTTCTTCTCCAAGAGTTCCAGATAGGACCGGATGGCGAAATACGTCTTGGTGTACTTGTTGTAGGCGACCGATGTGCGATAGCCGGATTTGTCGAAGCCCTTCTTCGTCGGCTTCGACCGGGGCGAGACCACATAGGTCGGGTATTTCTTCTTGATGGTCTTGGCCCGTGCGGTCGCCGCCTTTTTCAGACTGCGCGACGCGGTGTCGCTGGCCGCGACCAGCGCGAGGTTCGTCGCTCGCGAAGCCGCATCCGGATCGATCACCGATCCGGCGGCCGCCGCTGTGACCGACTGGACCGTGGCGGCAAGGGCACCGCCGAGCATACCGACGGCCAGCGTGAGGGTCAGCAATCGTCGAAGCGGCGTTCGTCGGAGCAGTGCGATGGTGAGATCCTTTCCTATCCGGCAGTCGATGACAGGCCGCGGCCGACCGCCTGGGCGTCAGTCGATCAATGCCGAGGGATACCCCTGGCTGTAGCGCTGACCAGCCGAGATCCCGCAACCTGCGTCACAAGGCAGGTTGATCTTCACCGTGTTGCTGGTCGTCGATGAGGTAAGGTTCCATCGTACGAACCGCTCGGTCGTGTGCGCCAGCCGGTTGGTCAACCAGGCGTCGAAGTTCGCATGCGTCACGTAGTTTCGGGCATAGCCATACTTCGCGGCAGCCCCGGTCTGCTTGTTGACCCGGTACTGGATGGCCGTCTCCACGTGACTGAACCTGTTGTCGCTGATCGTCAGGTTGCGGCTTCCCATCACGAAGACCCCCCAGGCGTTGCCGCCATGTTTCTTGACCTTGGTCACAGTGTTGCCGTCGATCAAGGAGTCCTTCCACTGCTCTACATGCAGCGCGTATTTGCCCAAAGACTTCGTGATGGTGTTGCCGGTCACCCGGATGCTGGTGTGGTAGGCAGGCGTCCACCCACTGCCCTTGCGATACATCGAGAAGCTGTGCGTTCCCACCGCTGCCTCGACGCGGGAGAAGGTGTTGCCTGTCACGGAGACATTGTGATCGGGGGTCTTGTCGTACTTGGTCCACCCCACGTTGAGCCCGCCGGTGGACTTGTCCGGGGTGTCGAGGTTGATCGCTTCCTTGCAGCCGCAGCTCGATGCCTTGGACTTCGTGAATCTGTTCCCCGTGATCAGTGCGTTCTTGCTCGCATCCAGTTCCACGAAGTGACCGCCCTTGCTGTGCATGAACGTCAGTCCGGTGATGGTCAGATTCGTGGTGTGGGCGGCGACGATGCCGTGACTTCCCGCGTGGTAGCCGAGGTCGATCACCGCACCGCGCTCCCCCACGAAGGAGATGTTGGTCTCGCCGTCATAGCCGCCGTAGCGCTTCGGCTTCTTCGTCTTCAGACTGTTGGCCACCGACTGGCCCACGGTGTGGAACAGGCTGGCGGACGGCTTGAGCTTCGAGGTACCCGACTTGGTGGTCTTCAGCAGCCGGGCTCCGGCCTCCAGCCGGATCGTGACGTTGGAAGGCACATACAAGGTGTTGGGCACACGGTAGGTGCCTTTGCGGAGCACCAAGGTGCCGCCACCCTTCTTCTCCAGCCGTTCCAGATAGGTGCGCAGCAGGAAGTAGTGCTTGGTGTACTTGTTGTTCGCGGATGAATTGATGAAGCCGGCCTTCAGGTAGCCCTTCTTCGTGGGTTTGCTCGACGGGCTGACCCGGTAGGTCGGGAACTTCTTGCTGATCGAGGCCGCCCGCGATCGGTAGGCGGCGACGAGGCTCGCGGTCTGCGCGGTGGCAGCGGCAACGACGCCTGCCGGAGTGGAAGTCGGCGGAACGCCGGCCACCGAGGCGCTCTGGGCGGTGCTGGCCGGCGCGGTCAGACCTGCGATGAATGCAGCGGACGCCGCAGCCGTCGCCAGAGCCACCCTCATGTGCCCTCGGATTGGCATCGCCGCCACCTCGTGATCTGTTCGGGGGATCGTCGGTCCGTGCCTGCAGCCCGTCACCCATCTGGATGCTAGGACTGATTGTCCCATAGATGCGCTCGGTATCCCAGGGATCTCATCGATCGGGACCAAGGCCCCGCGAGCTTAGGCTTTCCTCAGTCCTACGGTCGAAGAGTGAACATCGCCGAAGCGCCCGCCCAGATCGCGATGACCCTGCTCCGCCTCGACGAGTCAGCCGCAACCACTGCCGCCGGTCGCCTGAGGCTCCGCGAGCTCGGTCTGCGACCGGGTACCCGCATCCAGGTCCGCCATGCCACGCCCTTCGGCGGACGCATCGTGCAGATCGGCAGCCGGCGCATCGCCTTGGACGCCGCCACGGCACGTGCGGTCCAGGTCGAGGCGCCCGCAATGGCCGTCCCTGGTCACGGGTGCTCACTGTGAGCTGCCCGCATTGCGGCGATGGGGGTGCCCGCCTCGCCAGCGGACACCTGCATGGCGCGTCACCGACTGCGACCAGTCGGCGCGTGCTGTTGGTCGGCACCCCCAACTGCGGCAAGTCGACCCTGTTCAATCGCCTCACCGGAGCCCGCCAGCAGGTCCGCAACTCTCCTGGGACCACCGTGGAACTGTCCACGGGCACGTGGCGTCCCCGCACAGGCGACACACCTCAGGGCTGGCTTGTCACGGATCTCCCGGGCACGTATTCCCTCGCTCCGGTCTCCGCAGACGAGACCGTCACCTGCCAGAGCGTGGCTGCCGCGCATGCCGAGGGGGACCTCATCCTGCTCGTGGCCGACGCTGCGCAGTTGCATGGCTCGCTCTACCTCCTGGCACAGGTCGCCGCACAGGCTCCGAGCCTCGTGGTCGCCCTGACGATGTGCGATGTGGCAGGCGCTGCCGGCTGCGCGGTCGATGCAGACCGGCTCAGTGCCGAGCTGGGCGTTCCCGTCGTCGCCGTGGACCCGCGCACCGGGCAGGGCGTACCCGAGCTGGCGGCCGCACTCAGCGAGGCCCAGCGCTCGCCTCGCACGGTTCGAGCCCTGCCGCAGGATGCCTCACTGGTCCCGGATGGCCGAGACCTCGACGCCCAGCTGGCAGCAGCTGATGTGCTGCTCAGCTGGGCGGATGGCGTAGTACAGGCAGTCGGAGTCGGTCAGGAACAGCGCCCTTCCCGGTCCGACCGCATCGACCGGTGGCTCCTCACGGGCTGGGTGGGCGTGCCCGTCCTGCTCGTGGTGATGTGGGCGCTGTTCCAGACCGCCACCTGGGCGGCGGCGCCGCTGATGGACGCCGCCGAGTCGCTGGTCACCGGGCCGGTGACGACGGGGGCCTCGTGGCTACTGAGTGCCGTGGGCCTGGGAGGCGGCTGGTTCGAGGGGCTGGTCGTCGACGGGCTCCTGGCCGGGGTGGGAGTCGTCGCCGCCTTCGCTCCGCTGATGGCCATGATGTTCCTGGCGATCGGACTGCTGGAGGACTCCGGCTATGTGGCCCGGGTGGCCGTGCTCGCTGATCGGCTGATGCGAGCCGTCGGCCTCGACGGCCGGGTCGTGATGCCTCTGGTCGTCGGGTTCGGGTGCAACCTGCCCGCACTGTCGGCGACCAAGACCCTGCCGAATGCCCGACAGCGTCTGATGGTCGGGCTGCTGATCCCCTACACGTCGTGCCCCGCACGGCTGACGGTCTACGTGCTGATCGCCGGGGTGTTCTTTCCCCAGCGCGCCGGGCTGGCCGTCATGGCCATGTACCTGCTCAGCGTCCTCCTGGTGGTCGGCGGCGCCCTGCTGCTGCGGACGACAGCCTTCCGCGACCTCACCCATGAGCCGCTGGCGCTGGTGCTGAGCCCCTACCAGCGGCCCCGGCTGCGCCCGCTGCTGACGACGATGGTCGTGCGGGTATGGGCCTTTCTGAAAGGCGCCGGAACCATCATCGTCGCGGTACTCGCAGTGGTGTGGCTCCTGCTGGCAGTCCCCATGAGCTCCGGAAGCACCTTCGGTGAGGTTCCGGTGCACGACTCCGCCTACGGACGACTCACGGATGCGATCACCCCGGCGTTCACACCGGCCGGGTATGGCGACTGGCATATGACCAGCGCACTGCTCACCGGGTTCGTGGCCAAGGAGGTGGCCGTCGGGGCCCTGGCGCAGTCGTATGCCATCGAGGAGCCGGCCGACCCCGCACATCCCGGCACGTTGGGCGAGCGCATCCAGGCCACCCTTGAGTCCAGTTCGGGAGGCCACGCCACCGCCGCAGCGGCCGCCTTCATGGTCTTCGTCCTGGCCTATACGCCGTGTCTGGCGACGGTCGCGGAGCAGCGGAGGCTGTTCGGATCACGGTGGACCTTGGGCGCCGTGGCCGCACAGCTCACCCTCGCGTGGGTGTTGTCCGTGGCCTGCTTCCAGCTGCTGCGCTGGTGGTGGTGATCGCATGACCGTCGTGGCGGAGGCACGCGGTGGGATGATTCCGAGCGCCGCGACGGGCACGACTGCCCTGGCCGTGCCGGGCTCCGCAGGCATGCCAGGTCACATGCCGGATGCCGCCTCGCAGCTCCGCGCATCGGGCTCCCTGATCACCCAGGTCCTGATCGACCTGAGGGCAGGAAGGACGGCGGCCGAGATCGCCCGCACGCGCCGCGTGGATCGAGACCTGGTCGAGTCCGCGGCGCGCCAGCTGGTGCGGCTGGGGCTCGCGCAGGCGAGCGGGCCATTCGTCCATGCCGTCGGCGCCGCCGGGTCGGGATGCAGTTCCTGTCCGTCCGCGAGCGCACCGTCGCCTGCCCCGACCGCCGGCTCAGCCGCCCGGCGGCCCCTGCCGTTGTCCTGCGCCGGGTGCGTGCTGGCGCGCCGATAGGCGGACCTCTCCGGCATGGGCGTGCCAGCGGTGATGCCCGGCGCTACGAGAGCCCGGCGACCAGATTCACGATCGAGGCGATGATGACCGACCCGAACACATAGGAGAGCAAGGCGTGCCCCAACGCGGTGACTCGCAGCGCCGACGAGCCGACGTCGGTATCGGAGATCGCAAAGCTCATGCCCACGGTGAAGGCCACATACAAGAAGTCCGAGTACCGTGGTGGCTCGGCCTGGTGGAAGTCGAAGCCGCCCACGGGAGGCACATAGTAGGCCTTGGCGTAGTGCAGCGCGAACATGGTGTGAACCGCGAACCAGGAGACGGTCGCGCTGAGGACCGCCACCCCCGCCGCGACGATGGCCGTGGCGTCCCCCTGCGGTGCGGCCACCAAGAGAAACCCCACGCCTACGAGGCTGCCGACCGAGGCCACCAGGATCAGCAGATGCGTCACCCGGCGCGACGGGTCCTCCCGCGTGGCGTGCGTGGCCGTCTGAGACGCGTCCATCGGCCAGATGTCCGCCCAGGTCCATCCGATGTAGACGAGCGCGGTGACGATCCACCCCCCGAGCAGGCTGAACGCAGCGAACCCCGCGACGGCGATACCCCCGGCGACCGCCAGACCCACCGCCACGCCCACCACCAGTCGCGTCGCCGGCGTCGTGCTCGCGCTCTTGGTACCCACGTCGTCAGTCAACCACGTCGATCACACACTGCACCGGCGGCCGGGCACGGCACGGCATCACCGCAGCGCCCGGGCCGCAGTCGTGACCACGGCAGCGGCGACCTGATCCAGCATGCCGGCGCGCAACGCCCATTGCTGCCAGTAGAGCGTGACGCCCAACGGCTTGCCCGCCGGGAGCACGACCAGGTCGCCTTTGCTCACCAGGGGGCCGGATTGCTGGTCGGGCACCATGGCCCATCCGAAACCGAGCCGCACCGCCTCCACGAAGTCGGCGGACACGGGCACATAGTGGCGCGGGGGGCTCAGCGGTGGCACCGAGAACCTGCGCAGCAGCCGATCCTGGAGGTCGTCCCGGCGATCGAAGACGACCACTGGGGCCTTCGCCATGGTCTCGGGCCCGACGCCGTCGGGAAACCAGTGATCGGCGAAGTCCGGGCTCGCCACAGCCCGGTAGCGCATGACCCCCAGACGGGTGACGGTGCATCCCTGCACCGGATGTGACTGCGCGGTCACAGCCGCCATCACGGTGCCGTCGCGCAGCAGCCGTGCCGAGTGGTCCTGGTCCTCCCGGCGGATGTCGAAGCTGACCTCGCCGGCCAGCGCCGCCAGTGACGGCATCACCCAGGTGGCCAGGGAGTCACCGTTGATCGCGAGTGGAATCCGCGGGCGCGCGGCGGAGTTCCCGGATCCCGGGGCGGCGGCATCTGACGGCAGTCCTGCGGCGGCGACCGCCTCGGCGGTCAGCAGCGCGACCTGCCGTGCCAGTCGCAGATAGGCCGCCCCGGCGGCCGTGGTCCTGATCGGCCGGGTGCGCTGCAGCAGGACACCGCCAGCAGCGTTCTCCAAGGCACGGATGCGTTGACTGATCGCGGAGGGGGTGACCTGCAGAGCCTGGGCAGCCGCGTCGAAGGAGCCGGTGTCCACCACGGCGGCCAGCGCCTGCAGCTGTGGTAGTTCCATATGAAGAGACACTAATGCATCTGTAGAAACATTAGCTGGACTACCGATAGATGCCGCCCTACCGTGGCCTGGTGCTGACCTCGCTGCTCGCCGGACTCGGACTCGGCCTGTCCCTGATCGTGGCGATCGGGGCACAGAACGCCTTCGTCCTGCGCCAGGGCCTGCGCCGCGAGCACGTTGCCGTCATCGTCGCGATCTGTGCGCTCTCGGACGCCCTGCTCATCGTCCTGGGTGTGGCAGGCCTCGGTGCGATCATCGAACGCGCCGACATTCTCATGGTCACGGTCCGGATCGCTGGTGCGGCCTTCCTGACCTGGTACGGATGGCGATCCGCGCGCCGCGCCCTCCGCCCGGGGAGCCTGGCCACCGAGCCGGAAGGCTCGCCGCCGCTCTCACGGCGGGCCGCCGTGCTGACAGTGCTCTCGCTGACCTGGCTCAACCCTCATGTCTACCTCGACACGATGGTGCTGCTCGGCTCCGTCGGGGCGAGTCATCAGGGCAGACGCTGGTGGTTCGCCGCCGGTGCCGTGCTGGCGAGCGCGCTGTGGTTCTCCGCACTCGGGTTCGGCTCCCGCCGGCTGCGGCCGGTCTTCGCCAGCCCGGCGTCCTGGCGCGTGCTCGACCTGCTGATCGCGATCCTCATGATCGCCATCGCCCTGGGCCTGCTGCGGGGCATCTGACACGCGTCATCGGCCGAGCCACCGCGCAGAGCGCTCCTGCCGGAGCCGCCCGAGCCTACCTCTCCGGACTGCCAGTCTCGGCGCCGCCCTTCGGCGCCAGCACCTGGATGACCACGGCAGCCGCAACCAGCGCCGCTCCGAGCGGAGCCGCCGTCCACTGCAGCAAGGCGATCACGAAGTTGAGCAGATCGATCGACGGGTAGAAGACCTGCCCGGGCTGCAGGCCCTCGGAGGCGTTCACGAGGATCCTCGGTCCGTAGATCGACACGATCGGACCGAGCACCAGCAGCACCACGGCCCAGGAGAGGCATCTCTTGCTCACTGGATTCAACGATCCCATCCCACAGCGCCTTCCACGTTCCAGCTGCCGCCAGGGCTGCGACGGATGTGTCTTCGGATTCCGCTGCTCTCGTCCATTCCCCTGATCCCCCCTGTCGAATTCGACTCCATCGTCGAGATTCCTAGTATCACATCACGGGATGTCGCCTCTAGCAAGCCGAATGCGGGACCCGGCTACTGCCCGTAAGCACCGAGAGCGTCAGAGGCTCACCGGCATGCTCCTAGGCACTTGAGCCCAGATCGGACCGTGAACCCCTGACTACAGTCTCGAGTGTGACCGTCGTCACAGTCGGAGAGCCCGGTTGCGGAGCGGCAGCCCGAAGGAGTGCATCATGAAGGCGCTGGGTCTCATTGGACCGGGGATCGTCAAGTGGATCGACAAGCCGGAGCCCGTGGCCGGTCCGTTCGACGCGGTCATCCGAACTACTGCCGTGGCGCCGTGCTCGTCCGACGTCCACACCGCCTTCGAGGGCGGAGCGGTCAAGCCTGCCGGCTGGGTGCTGGGGCACGAGGCGCTGGGCGAGGTCGTCGCAGTGGGCGACCGAGTCCAGGAGTTCGCCGTCGGCGATCGCGTCGTGGTCCCCGCCGGCACTCCCGACTGGCGCGCTCGCGGCATCCAGGAGCACAACTTCAAACACCCCACCGGGCCGTTCTCCTCGCTCAAGCTCTCCGGTGAGCGCGACGGCGTCTTCGCCGAACGCTTTCTGGTCAATGACGCCGACAACAACCTCGTCCCGATGACGGATGACGTCACTGCGGATGACGCCCTGATGACCGTGGACATGATGACCACCGGGTTCACCGGAGCCGAGCTGGCCGACATCCAGTTCGGCGACACGGTGGTCGTCGTGGGCATCGGACCTGTCGGCCTCATGGCCGTGGCAGGTGCCCGGCTGCGCGGAGCGGCCACGATCCTGGCCGTCGGGACTCGCCCCGTCTGCGCAGACCTGGCTCTCGAGTTCGGTGCGACCAAGGTCCTCAGCTACGCCGAGGGTGACCTGGTGCAACAGGTCATGACCCTGACCGGAGGTCGCGGTGCCGATGCCACCATCGTCGCAGGCGGCGACGCCCGCACCTTCGCCCAGTCCATCGCCATGACCCGGTTCGGCGGCGGGCGGATCGCCAACATCAACTACTTCGCAGGGGTCGACACCCTGCCCATACCAGCGCT
>JAATES010000207.1 GCA_015655615.1 Actinomycetales bacterium | reverse complement strand
CCTCGCCTGGAGCGTTGCGCTGGAGGACAGCGAGACGAGGATCGCCCGATTGGAGGAGCGAGCGGGAGTGCTGGCCGTCGCGCAAGCGGAGGTGCTGGCGGCCCGTGGCGAGCTTGCCGCAGCCCGACGGGCGTGGGACGCACTGCCGCGGCAGCGGGAACTGGCGGAAGCGGAGCGGGACGAGCTCGCTCCGCTCGCGGCCGGCCTGCCCGTGCATGAGCGCGAGTCCGAGATCGCACGCACCCGGCGCGGCGAGCTCGGCCTGCTGACCGAGACGTGGGAGCAATGGCTGACCGCGCAGGGGCAGGCGGCGAGCGCGACCTCGCGGGTCTCAGCCGCGATCACGACGGAACGAACGCTGCGGGAGCAGCGCGTACGGGGTCTCGCCGGGGAGATCGGCGGTCGCCTGGTGGCGGGTGAGCCATGCCCCGTGTGCGGCAGCACCGAGCACCCGGAACCCGCCAAGCCGGGTGACGACCATGTCTCCGCGGACCAGGTCGCGGTGGCCGAACGAGCGCGCGGCGAGGCGGAGCGCCAGCAGACCGCCCTCGTCGCGGTGGCGATCGCCTTGCGGGAACGCGCAGAGGCCAGCGCGGCACGGGCCGGTGTCCCGGTCGAGTCGCTGGGCGAGCCCGGTGCGCTGGAGCAGGCGGTCGCCGACGCCGACGCTCAGGTGGCGAGCGCGTGCCAGGCGGCTGAGTCCGCATCGCGGGCGCAGGCGCTGCTGGACGAGGCGACGGCGCGGCTCAGCCAGCTCGACATCGACCAGCAGCGGCTGCGTGACGACCTCGCTGCGGCCGACACGAGGGTCGCGACCCGCGAGACCGCCGCCGCCTCCCTGCGGGACCGGGACGCGGAGGACCGGCAGTCGATCCGGGAGTCCGTGCTCCGGCTGCGCGCCGACCTGGGGCTCGGCGAGGCACGCGAGCTCCCCGCTGGCCGCAGCGCCGACCTCACCCGGGCGCTTCGCGATGCCATCGGTGAGGCCAGGTCGGTGCTGGCGGGCAGGACGGCGGCACTCGAGACCCTCGCAGCGGCCTCGGGTGCGGTGATGAGTGCGGCCGCAGCCGTGAGGGAACGGGAACGAGAGCAGGCTGACACGCTGGCCGAGCAGGGATTCGCCACGGTGGCCGAGGTCGCTGATCAGGTCATGTCCGTGCAGGACATGGCGGAGGACGAACGTGCCATCGACGAGTACACCCGGGAGGTGAATAGGGTCGAGGCTGAGCTGGCGGTTCCGCAGCTCGCGGACCTGCCCGAACAGGTCGTCGTGGATCTGGCGGCCCTAACCAGCCACCGGGACCTCGCCACGGCTCGGGCCGCGGAGGCGTGGCAGCAGTCCAGCGAACGTCAGGCCCGGCTACTGGCGCTCAGTGCGGCCCTGGACACCCTGGAGACCGCAGCCCGCCACTACCAGGAGGTCATTGGCGACTCGGAGGCGGCTCTCCGGGTGGCCGATCTCGTCACCGCACGCTCCGCTGACAACCTGCGGGCCCTGACCCTGTCGACCTTCGTGCTGGTCCAGCGGTTCGAGACCGTCGTGGAGGCCGCGAATGCCCGTCTGCTGGTGATGTCCGATGGCCGCTATGAACTGCAGCGCAGCGACGAACGGGAGAAGCGCGGCGGGCGCAACCTGGGATTGGCACTGCGCGTGGTCGACCACGCCACCGCGAAGACCCGCGAACCGAGCACCCTCAGCGGCGGCGAGACCTTCTACTTCTCGTTGTGCCTTGCCCTCGGCCTCGCCGACGTGGTCTCTGCCGAGTCCGGTGGGGTCGAATTCGGCACCCTCTTCATCGACGAGGGATTCGGCAGCCTCGACAGCGATACCCTCGATGTGGTGATGACGCAGATCACGCGGCTGCGTGACGCCGGACGCGTCGTGGGACTCGTCTCCCACGTCGAGGTCATGAAGCAGATGATCCCTGAGCGAATCGAGGTGCGCAGGTTGCCGTCGGGTGCCAGCAGGTTGCGGGTGATCGCCTAATGCCGGCTCACGAGGGACTCGCGTCCCCGCCTGCAGCGTCCCGGCGCGCGATGCTCGTCTGGGGGGTCGCGGTCGCCGCCTACGCCGTGGCCGTGGCACACCGCTCCTCCTTCGGAGTGGCCGGAATCGACGCTGCGGACAGGTATTCGGCGGCTGCGACCGTCCTGTCGTTGTTCACGGTCGTGCAGCTGGGTGTCTACGCCGCCGCGCAACTGCCGGTCGGGGTGCTCCTCGATCGGTTCGGCCCGCGCATCCTGATCGCATGGGGTGCCGGCTTGATGGCCCTCGGCCAGGTGGGCATGGCCCTCAGCCACAGTGTCGCCGTGGCGATCAGCATGAGGGTGCTGATCGGACTGGGCGACGCGATGACGTTCGTCTCCGTCATCCGGCTGGTTCCGTCGTGGTTTCCGCCGCGGCGGGTGCCGCTGCTCACGCAGCTCACGGGAATCCTGGGGCAACTCGGCCAGGTGGTCTCAGCGGTCCCGTTCCTGCTGGTCCTGCACCATCAGGGCTGGGCGACGGCCTTCGTGGCCCTGGCGATCCTGGGGGTGCTGGCCGTGGTGGCGGTCTGGGCGCTGGTGCGGGACCGGCCGGCCGTGGTCGCCCCGCCGGACGATCCCGCCATGCTCCCGCGGAGCACCACTGCCGAGGCAGTCGACGGCCCCGCCACCGGAACCGGACCGGTGAATCGGCACAGCCCCGAGGCACCCTCACCTGCCGGACTGTCCGCAGTCGTGCGTTCCTCAGGAACGTGGCTGGGGTTCTGGACCCATATGGTGACCAGTTTCAGTCTCAACGTCTTCACGCTGCTCTGGGGGTACCCGTTCCTGGTGGTCGGGCAGGGACTGACGCCAGGCCAGGCCAGCGGGCTGCTGACCTGGAACGTCGTCGTCGGCATCATCGCAGGGCCGGTGATCGGTGAGTTCACGGCCCGTCATCCGTTGCGACGGTCCTGGGCGGTTCTGGCCATCGGCGGGGGCGTCGGCGTGGCCTGGCTGCTGGTGCTGGTGCCGGGCACGCCGCGTCCCCTGTGGGTGCTGGCGATCTTCGTCACCTTGCTGGCCGTCGGGGGTCCCGGATCGGTGATCGGCTTCGATTTCGCGCGCAGTGCGAACCCTCCCGCCCGGTTGGGCGCGGCGACCGGCCTGGTCAACGTGGGCGGGTTCTCGGCCGCTGTGCTCACGGTCCTGGCTGTGGGAATGGTGCTCGACCACGTGCGTCCCGATGGCGACTACACGCTGAGCGACTTCCGGGTGGCGCTCGCCGTGGTGGTGGTGCCCTGGGCCGTCGCGATGATCGCCGTGTTCGTCACGAGGGCGCGAACCAGGGCGGAGATGGCCCAGGAGGGTGTGGTGGTTCCGCCGTTCGCCGAGGCCTGGGCCCGATGGCGGCAGAGCGGCCACTGAGGCCGAGCCAGGCCGCCGGACCGGGGGATGGTCCTGCCGCCGACCGGATGGTGTGTCCGGGAGTGCCGTTACCGTGGTGCACATGACCCGCAGCTACTCCCGGTCCGAGATTCTGCGCTGGCGGATGCGTGCGCTCGAGCTGCAGGGTGAGCCGGGGATTGCGGGCATCGCCGGGGTTCCTGAGGACCAGAGGATCACTGCAGTCGGCCGTCATTTCCTCGCGATGCAGGGTCAGGACTTCGCTGCCGCACGCTGGGCGCTGGGCATTCGGGTTCCAGGCGCCACGGACCGCGACGTTGCCGCCGTCTTTGACGATGGCCTGCTCATCCGCTCCTGGCCCATGCGCGGGACCCTGCACGTGGTGCCTGCGGAGGACATCGGCTGGATCCAGGCACTGACTGCGCCGCGACTCCTGGGCACCGCGGCCCAGCGCCGTCGCGAGAATCTGGGATTGGACCTCGCGGTGATCGAGCGTGTCCGTGACATCGCCATCGACGCGCTCCGTGGCGGTGGCAGGCTGACCAGAGACGAGCTGATGGAGCGGGTGGAGCAGAGCGGCATCGCGCTCCAGACCGGATGGCGATACCACCTGGTGTGGTTCCTCGCTCAGAGCGGGATCGTGACGCTGGGTCCGCTCACTCCGGGCGGACGCGAGCAGTATCTGGTCCTGACGGACGAGTGGATTCCCGCCCCGCGACGCCTGGCCGGAGAGGAGGCATTGGCCGAGCTGGTGCTGGGTCACGTGCGGGCTCACGGTCCCGTCACGCTCAAGGACCTGGTGTGGTGGACCGGGCTTCCCCAGCGGGACCTCAAGGCCGGTATCGCGGTGCAGGGGGCCAGCCTGCAGCGGATCGAGGGAGACGCGGGGCAGCAGTATTGGGTGGAGGCCTCGCAGCTCGACCGGATCGCCGAGTCGGAGTCCGGGCGTACGAGCGGGTCCCCACCCTCCTATGACGCCAGGGCAGGCACCGCTGCGGGCGAGGTGTGCCTGCTTCCTGCCTTCGACGAGCACCTTCTGGGCTACGCCGACCGATCCGCCCAGATCGGGATGGACCACGCGGCGGCCGTCGTTCCCGGAAAGAACGGAGTCTTCCGGCCCACAGTCGCGGTGGCGGGCCGGGTTGTGGGGACCTGGCGACGGCTGCCCGCCACCAGAGCGGCCAGCGCCCAGACCGGACCGTCGGTGATCCAGGTGACTGCATTCGATGCTGAGACCGCGGAAGTGCTGGAAGCGGTCCGGGCTGACGGTGGGCTCGACCAGGCGGCGGCGCGATGGTCGAGGTT
>JAATES010000054.1 GCA_015655615.1 Actinomycetales bacterium | reverse complement strand
GCGCCGTGGTGAAGCGGGCAAAGCCGGGTCCGGTGAAGGTCACCTACCGGTGGTACGTCGGACGCAAGAAGATCGCGAGGGTCACCAAGCCTTCGTTGACGCTGACTCGTGCCTGGCGGGGAAAGAAGATCTCGGTGAGGTCACCACCAGGAAGGCGGGCTACCGCACCGTGACGGTCACATCGCGTGCGGTGCGCGTGGCGAAGTGAGCGAGTGCTGACGCGGACAGAGCCGGCTTCCCGCCCGGGAGGGAAGCCGGATCAGCATGCTTTCAGGGGCCACCTTTGCGGTTTTGCAGATGTTTGTGAAAACTTGCGATGCACCGTATAGTATCCCCAGTCGCTCTCGCGCTGGTGTGAGAGCTCTCGTCATTGCGGATGAGGTACCCATGCCCGTGTCAGTACGCTCGCGCCTTCGACGTTCGCTGGGGGCCGCGGTGACCGCGGCGACCCTCGCCCTGGCCGGTGGTGTGGTCGCGTCACCTCTGGCTCAGGCGGACACGCCATGGACGGTGACCGATCCGGGGGGCATGGTCTCCGCCCAGGTGACGCTCTCAGGCAGTGGAGAACTCGGGGTGACGGCCAAGATCTCGGGTACGACGGTGCTGACGGTGGCCAAGCTCGGCCTCGTGACGTCGGCGGGCGACCTCTCAACCGGCTTGACCGTGACCTCCAGCTCCGTCGTTGCGGTCAACGAGCACTATCAGATGCTCGTCGGCAAAGCGGCTCAGCGCGATGTGCAGCACAACGAGTTGCTGCTGCAGGTCACCAAGGGGTCGCTCGCCTTCACCGTCGCGATTCGCGCGTCCCATGACGGGATCGCCTGGAATTACAGGCTCCCGGGCACGGGTGCATTTGCGAACGGCTACACCGTGAATTCCGACCCGGCGAAGTACACCCTGCCGACGCCTGCCGCCACTGCGTGGGTGCAGCCCTTCGAGCCCGAATACGAGAACGACCACCAGGTCACCACGGTGTCTGCTGCAGGCACGGGCAGCTTCGGCTTCCCTGGGCTGTTCCGCACCGCCGGCGCCTCGACCGGACCCTACGTGTTCCTCACTGAGTCAAACGTCACGGGAACCTACGCGGCCAGCCACCTCACGCACACCAGCGGCTCGGCGACCTATGGTCTGGAGCTCTACCAGAACACGCCGGTCGTGGCCTCCGGCGCTTTGGCCACCCCGTGGCGCATTGCCCTGCTGGGCGGATTGCCGACCATCGTCGAATCGACCATGGTGGACGATCTGGCGACGCCGAGCCACCTGCAGGGCACTGACACCTCGTGGATCCAGCCCGGATCGTCCGCCTGGTCCTGGAACACCAATCGGTCCAGTCAGAGCGATCTGGCGATGCAAAAGCGATACGTCGACCTCGCGGCCAGGAACGGCTGGAAGTACACCGTCCTCGATGAGGGATGGAAGGTCTCCTGGGTCCAGGAGCTCGTGCGGTACGCCCAGGCGCGCGGTGTCGAGGTGATCGTGTGGTTCCACTGGTCCGATTCGGCACGCAACAACGGCCTGGGTGGCCTGCGCACGGTGGCTGAGCGCAAGGCCTGGTTCGATCGATTGACCCAATGGGGGGTCAAGGGGATCAAGGTCGACTTCATGGAGTCCGATGGGCAGGCCACCTTCCAGTGGTATGACGACATCCTTGCCGACACCGCCGAGTACCACTTGATGGTCAACTTCCATGGGGCGACCCTGCCCAAGGGGATTCAGCGATCCTGGCCGCAGATCATGTCCTATGAGGGTGTCCGCGGCGAGGAGAACGGCCGCTCCGCCCAGCGCAACACGATCTTGCCGTTCACGCGCAATGTCGTGGGCTCCATGGATTACACGCCGGTGGTCTTCGACGGCAACACCCAGACGTCGAAGGCCCAGGAGCTCGCGCTCCCTGTTCTCTATGAGTCGGCATGGACGCACTACGCTGACAAGGACACGGCCTACGCGGCCGAGCCGATCGCCGAGCGCTTCCTGCAGCAAGTCCCGACGACGTGGGATCAGACCACGCTGATCGCGGGCGATCCGGGAGTCTCGACGGTGATGGCCCGCCGCAGCGGCGAGAACTGGTTCATCGGCGGCATTCGCAATGGAAGTGCCAGCACGCTATCGGTGCCATTGGGCGTCCTCGGTGCGGGGAACTGGCTGATCCACCTGGTGACCGACAACGGCAGCTCACTGTCGGAGGAGGTCCGGCAGGTGACCAGTTCCGATGTCCTCTCGCTCAGCACGGTCGCCAATGGAGGTTTCGCGTTGGAGGCCTGTCCCGCGGTCGCGGGGAGGACGGATTGCTACCAGAGCGTCACGACCGTGCCGACGACCTCGACGTCGGTGACCGCGGACAAGACGACCCTCAGCACGGGAGATGTCGTGACGGTCGGCGCCGTGTTCCAGGTCGCCACGGGTGGAGTCGCTCAGTCCGTCCGTCTGGCGCCGGAGCTACCGGCCACGTGGCGGCTGATCTCCGGATCAGTCGCGACCTCCGATCTGGTGCGCCCGGGTGAATCCCTCTCGGGCACCTGGAAGGTACAGGTCGGCAGCGGCGGCCCCAGGGGGACGCTCGATATCCCGGTGGCGGCGACGTACGCGACAACGGACGGCCGGGAGATCCGTTCTGCCGGTGCCGCCACAGTGACGGTGTCCGCCGCCCTCCTGTCGGGTGAGGTGGCGGTCTCAGCCCTGGGATTCGCCAGCACCGTCGTGGGGTATGGCAGCCTGACCCGCGATGCGGACTTCAACGGCCAGCCGCTCAACATGCTCAGCCCCAGCGGCGTGGACACCGTGTACCCCCGGGGCATCGAGGTTAATGCGATCTCCACTGTCAAGATCGACACCCTGGGTGCCTGCACCAGGTTCACGGCCGACCTCGGTCTGGAGACCTCGGATTCGAACCATCCAGACCAGGCTTCCATCAATGTCGAGATCCGAGATCAGGCCGGCACCGTGCTCGCGTCCGCTGGGACGACGTCAGCGCCACTGAAGCAGACCAGCCCCGGGGTCGCAGTGGACGTGGACATCACCGGTGTGCAGCAGCTGGTCCTCTACGTCGGCGACGGCGGCCTCAACGGCATCAACAGCGACCACGGCGTCTTCGGCAACCCGGTCCTGCACTGCGCGACCGCCACCGACGCCATCGCACCCACCGTGACACTGTCCACGACCCCCACGGCCCCGACGCAGAGCGGTTTGTTCGCGCAGAGTGCGGCGCTGCGGGTCGAGTCGACCGACCCCGACTCCGACGAGGTGACCACTCAGGTCCGCGTCGATGGCGGGTCCTGGCAGACGGTGACCGGGGACCTCGCTGTGGGCGAGGGATCTCATCTGGTGGAGGCTCGTGCCGTGGACGCCGGAGGGAACGTCTCCGCGATCATCTCGCGCACCGTCAAGGTCGACGTCACGGCCCCGGTCGTGGCTGCGGATATCGACGCGACAGCACGCACGGTGACCTTGGGGGCCTCCGATACCGGCTCCGGAGTGGTTCGTCTCGAATACCAGGTCGGCACCAGTGCCTGGGCCACCTATGCCGGTCCGATCCGGGTAGGCGCGGGTGCGGCGAAGGTCTCGTTCCGTGCCACCGACCTCGCCGGACTGACGTCGGGTGTCGCAGCGGTCACCGTCCCGGCTGCGGGGTCGGGCAGTGCCGGGACCTCCTTGGCCGCACTGGCATCTGCTCGGCTGGTGTTCGGCTCGGCAGGCCAGGTGAAGGTCAAGGTCGCGGGTGGCACCGGCAGTGGGACGGTCACGATCCGCGAAGGGGCCACGGTGCTCGGCAGGGTGGCGGTGCGGAACCATGCCGCGACCCTGACTTTGCCCAAGACCCTGTCCGCGGGCAGACATGCACTCGTGGTGGCCTTCACGGCCTCGTCCGGGTAGGCGGCCTCGACGGACTCCGTCGTGGTGACCGTCGGGAAGGCCTCGCCTCGCCTCAAGGTGACCGGCCTCAAGAAGTCCGGTGCGAAGTCGGTGGCCAG
>JAATES010000326.1 GCA_015655615.1 Actinomycetales bacterium | reverse complement strand
GATCCGGGATCGTGGCGTGGTTGAAGACCACCATGTCCACGTGGTCCTGGTCCCGGTCGGCCGCGGTCAGCGCCACCACCCGCTGCATGAAGTACGCCGTCGCCATCGGGCCAACACCACCGATCACCCCGACCAGGCCGCGCGGATGCGGCTCTTCGACTGCAGCGGCCTCCCGGGGCGGCATCAGCCGACCACCGTGGGCCCGGAGTGCGGCGCGCCCGCGTACTCCCGCTGTGCGCGCGCAGCACTCCGCGGATAGTGACGCGCATACTTGCGCCATTGGTTGGCCTGGGCCACGACGAGATAGGCTATCCGGCGCGGATCCCGCTCCGCCCGATACCACAAGGGGTTGGTCGCCCGCCACGGGATCAGACGCCGGGCCCGGCGCCGCAGGGCAGGGTCGAGGACGTACCGCAGCAGGAGCGCGGAAGGGAGCACCGTGTAGAGGTGCTCGTCGACCACGTCTCCCTGGGCATCGTCTGAGACGGGTTCGAGCCCTGAGATGTACTCCCGCACATAGGGAACGGCCGTATTGCGCCCTGCCGCGGTGATGTAGAAGTTACTGCGCCCCAGGCGCGGATTGAGCTCGAAGAACACCACCCTGCCGTCTCGCGGATCGAGTTTGAGGTCGAAGTTCGCGTAGCCGGTCCATCCGATGTGCTCCAGCAGCCGGGTCGCCTGGGCCATGACCTCGGGGTTCGGCTCCGTGATGATCCCGGCCGGGTTTCCGAGAGCGCCCGGCGTGTGCTCTTCGAGCAGCACGTGGCCGAAGGAACCCCATCGCACGCGGCCCGAGCGGTCGGAGTAGCAGGTCAGGATCCGCATGCCCGAATCGTCTCCGGGGATGAAGTCCTGGATGATGAATGTGCTCCGGTACCCGGACTCCGCGACCCGCTTGAGCAGCTCGACCAGCTCAGCCTGCGAGTCCACCTCGAAGACCTTCTTCTTCCCTGCGAACTCGACCTGGTGGTAGGCGGCCGTGTCCCCCGTCTTGGCTATGACGGGGAAGGTGAGCGTTGCGGTATCGACCGAACCGCCCACGGCGAAGTCGTAGACCACCGTCGTCGGGTGGGCCAGGCCGAGCTCAGCGCACAGCCGGCTGAACTCTGCCTTCTGAGTGACCTGGTCGAGCCGCTCCACGGTGGTGTAGGGAATCGCGTAGTGCCGCTCGAGCACCGTGCGGTTCTCCACGATGATCCGCACGAGCCAATCCGCACTGCCGCACAGGATCAACCGCTTGCCGGCGAGACGCTCGGCCAGTTCGACGAGGCGGGGCACGATCACCGCGGGATCGTCGACGCCGGGCTCCACGATGTTGTGGATGATCCGCGAGTGACGCACGATCCCCGTGGCGACGGACGACACGACGACGGAACGCACTCCGTAGGCCTCATGAAAGGTCCTGGCCAATGAATAGGCACCGATATCGCCGCCGAGCACGACCGGGACGAGGGTCTCGTGTAGGTCGTCTCGTCCCGGCCGGTTCAAGGTCATGACTGCTGGGTCTCGCTGCGGTCGCCGGACCATTCGGTGTGGAAGACGCCCGGCTTGTCGATCCGCTGGTAGGTGTGCGCGCCGAAGAAGTCACGCTGCGCCTGGATCAGCGCTGCCGGGAGCCGCTCGGCCCGCACGCCGTCGTAGTACGACAGCGACGACGAGAACGCGGGCGTCGGCACGCCGTTGGTCGCTGCGAGCGCCACCACTCGGCGCCAGGCGGCCAGGCCGTTGCCGATGACCCCGGTGAAGTACGGGTCGGCCAGCAGCAGCGGGAGATGCGCGTCACGCTCGTATGCCTCGGTGATGCGGTTGAGGAAGCGCGCGCGGATGATGCACCCTCCCCGCCAGATGCGTGCCATCGCCCCGCGATCGACCTCCCAGCCGAACTCCGCGGACGCCGCGGCGATCTGGTCGAAGCCTTGCGAGTAGGCCACCACCTTCGAGGCGTAGAGCGCCTGGCGGACGTCCTCGATGAAGGCTTCCCGGTCCGCGATCTCCCAGGTGCCCGCGTGAGCCGGCAGGACCCCGGCAGCCGCTTCACGTTGCGGAACCGAACCGGACAGCGCCCGGGCGAAGGTCGCCTCGGCAATTCCGGTGATCGGAACCCCCAGATCGAGCGCGTTCTGTACGGTCCATCGACCCGTGCCCTTCTGCTCGGCGCGGTCCAGGACGACGTCGACGAAGGCCCGTCCGGTATCGGCATCCACGTGCTGCAGGACGTCAGCCGTGATCTCGATCAGGAATGACTCCAGGTCTCCGCTGTTCCACTGCTCGAAGATGGTGCCGATCTCCCGAGCAGAGGCTCCCAGACCCTGCTTGAGCAGGTCGTATGCCTCAGCGATCAGCTGCATGTCGGCATACTCGATGCCGTTGTGGACCATCTTGACGAAATGTCCGGCACCGTCAGAGCCCACATAGGTGCAGCACGGCACGCCATCCACCTTGGCAGAGATGTCCTCTAGTATCGGGCCCAGGGTCACATAGGACTCCCGCGAGCCACCGGGCATGATCGAAGGACCGTTCAGCGCACCTTCCTCGCCACCCGAGACTCCTGAGCCGACGAAGTGGATGCCCTGGGCCGCCAGCGCCTTCTCACGACGAATGGTGTCAGGGAAGTGGGCGTTGCCCGCGTCGATCAGGATGTCCCCCTGGTCCAACAGGGGGACCAGCTCATCGATGACCGCGTCGGTCGCCGCCCCGGCCTTGGTCGCGTTTTCGACGCACGCACGCCAGGCGTCTCGAAGATCGAAGGCCGGTCTCGTGAAGTCTCGCTTTTCGGGCAACCCGCGGCCGAT
>JAATES010000230.1 GCA_015655615.1 Actinomycetales bacterium | reverse complement strand
GTGGTGGAGATCTACGGGCCGGAGTCCAGCGGTAAGACCACCGTGGCGCTGCATGCGGTCGCGAATGCGCAGAAGGCCGGTGGCATCGCGGCGTTCATCGACGCCGAACACGCCCTTGATCCTGAGTACGCGAAGCGACTCGGAGTCGACACTGACGCGTTGCTGGTGTCGCAGCCTGACACGGGGGAGCAGGCACTGGAGATCGCGGACATGCTCATTCGGTCCGGGGCGATCGACGTGATCGTCATCGACTCCGTTGCCGCACTGGTGCCCAAGGCCGAGATCGAAGGCGAGATGGGGGACAGCCACGTCGGCCTGCAGGCTCGTCTGATGTCCCAGGCGCTACGAAAGATCACCGGCGCGCTCAGCGGTTCCGGCACCACAGCGATCTTCATCAACCAGCTGCGTGAGAAGATCGGCGTCTTCTTCGGCTCGCCCGAGACCACGACCGGCGGCAAGGCGCTGAAGTTCTATGCGTCGATCCGGTTGGACATTCGCCGCATCGAGACTCTCAAAGAGGGAACGGAGCCCGTGGGCAACCGCACCCGGGTCAAAGTCGTCAAGAACAAGATGGCTCCGCCCTTCAAGCAGGCTGAATTCGACATCCTTTACGGAGTGGGAATCTCACGCGAAGGCAGTCTGATCGACATGGGGGTCGACAACGGAGTGGTGCGCAAGTCCGGATCCTGGTTCACCTATGAGGGTGATCAGTTGGGTCAGGGCAAGGAGAACGTCCGGAAATTCCTCAAGGACAACCCGGAGCTCGCCAGTGAGATCGAAGAGAAGATCAAGGCCAAATTGGGGCTTGGCGCTGTGCTCGACGAACCGGCGGATCGGACCGCGGATGAGGCCGCCCCGGTGTTGTGACTCGGGAGATATCCGACCCGCATGACATCGAGGCGGCCCGTGAGGTCGCATTGCGCATGCTCACGGCGATGGCTCGAACTTGTGACCAGGTGCGCGCCGGGCTCGCCAGGCGCGGATTTGCCGAGGAGACCATCGACGGACTTGTGGCACGACTGTCGGCGGTGGGCCTGCTTGATGATCTGGCCTACGCCCAGGCGGTGGTGCGAGCCCGTCGTGACATGACGGGCTCCTCTCGGCGTGCCATTGGTGCAGAATTGAAGCGCAAGGGCGTCCCGGACGACGTGGTGGGACAGGCATTGTCCGAGTACCCGTGCGAGGACGAGGGTGAGGTCGCCCTGGAGGAGGCCCGGCGTCAGGTGTTCCGGCGTCACGGTCAGCCTCGCGAACGTGTGCAACGGCAGGTCTTCGCAGCCTTGGCCCGCAAGGGGTATGGTCCGACCGTGGCGCACGACGCTGTGAGCGCTGTGTTGCGTGAGGTCGATCACGACGTAGCGCGAGGGTGACGTTCGGCGCGCCAATGCCATGGCCGAATGAGATCCTCGTCAAGACAGGCAGCGAAGAGCAGAGGAGTCGCGATGTTCACGGCAGTCGAAGGGGGATTCATCTTCGCCCTCTTGGTCTCCTGCCTGATCGCCTTGATGCTGGTTCTCGTCGCTCGGCGTGAGGCGCGGGCGGTTCGTGAGCAGGCGAATGCGGACGCCAAGGAGCTGCGCGATCACCTGAAGAGCCGCTCGCTCGATGTCGACGCGCGGATGTCGCTGGTGCGTGAAGCCGAACAGGCGGTGGCGGGGGACCGCAGGGCGCTGCGGAAGCTGCGCTTGCAGATCCGGCGCCACGAGGCCGTCTTGTCGCGCCGTGAGGCTGCTCTCACTGCGGAGACCGAGGCGGCCCAGCAGCGCATCCGCACCGAGCTGGAGGCCATCAGCGGGCTGAGCGAGCAGGAGGCGCTGGCGCAACTGCAGACCAGGTTGCTGGACCAGGCCCGGCGCCGGGTCGCGCAGGCCAGCCGGGCGCTGGAGGCCAGAGCCTCGCAATCGGCTCAGCAACGAGCCCACGAGATTCTCGCGGATGCACTGCAGCGTCTCGCTGTGCCGGTGAGCTCGTCCGTTCCCGTGACGGTGGTCGCGCTGCCCTCGGAGGACATGCGAGGTCGCATCATCGGGAAGGAGGGCCGGAACATCCACACCTTTGAGGCCTTGACCGGTGTCGACGTCCTGGTGGAGGACGGCAGCAGCACGGTCGTTCTCTCGTGTTTCGACCCTGGTCGACGGGACGTCGCCGCGGTTGCACTGGAGTCCCTGATCGCGGACGGCCGCATCCATCCCTCTCGCATCGAAAGGGCGGTGGCGGAGGCCAGGCAGGGGCAAGCCGGGCGCGTGCGGGCGGCTGGGCGCGCCGCAGCGGAGTCGACGGGCAACGGCACTCTGCCGGATGCCATCACCGAGACGCTCGGGGCGTTGGCAACCCGGGCGTCTTACGGGCAGGACGTCCTGGCGCACAGTGTTGAGACCGCGCAGATCGCCGCCCAGCTGGCATTCGAGCTCGGAGCGGACGCGAGCGTGGCCTCGCGGGCCGGGCTCCTCCATGACATCGGCAAGGCTTTCACCAGTGACGCACCGGGGTCGCATGCCCTCCTGGGCGCGCAG
>JAATES010000030.1 GCA_015655615.1 Actinomycetales bacterium | reverse complement strand
GGGCTCGAGACCGTACCCCGCACGGCCCGTGTGGCAGCACGGACCTTCCAGACACGCACCGTACTATGGGGCCGGGGTATGACTGGTTACTCCACCGCAGCTAAGGAGGACACAGGCGCTCGTGGATCACGATCAGAGCCCGACGGTGGTAGCCGGGCGCTACCGGCTTGCGGACCGCGATGCCCTGGCCCTGCCAGGATCCCTGGTCTACTCTGCCCACGACGATGTGCTCGACCGCACGGTCCTCATCGTGGACGTGTCCGGTTCCACCCACGATGACGGCTCAGCGGTCGATCCCTCCGCCGTACTCGATGCGGCTCGGCGGGCCTCCCTCATCACTGATCAGCGGTTGGTCAAACTCCTCGACGTCGGGCATGACGACGGCACCGACTACGTCGCCACCGAAGCGCCCTCCGGAATGTCACTAGCCGACCTGGTGGCCCAGGGGCCGCTCCCCGGGGCGGCAGCACGAGCCCTGGTCGCTGAGCTCGCCACCGCGCTGGAGAACGCGCGGACCCGCGGTGTGCATCACCAGCGGATCACGCCAGAACTGGTCTTCGTCGACAAGCAAGGTCCTCGCATCTACGGCCTCGGCTTCGCTGCCGCGCTCGCAGGCAAGCCTGAGGCGACCTCGGAATCCGCTTCCCATGCCGATGCCGACGATCTCCTCCGCCTCCTGTCCTACGCCGTGACCGGCAGCTGGCCCTCCGCAGGTGAGGTCGGAGCGCCGGACCTCGGCTTGCCCGACGACCCGGACGAGCGCTCAGATCAGGACGACTCCGCGACGGAACCTGCGTGGGAATCCGAGCTCGACGACCTCTCCGATTCCGAGGACGTGCAGGTCAGCGCTGTGGGGAACTCGCGCGCATCGCTGGAGACGTTCGCTGCGGCTGCGCTCGCCGGACTCGCCGACTATGAGACCCCTGGCGAGGTCGCTCAGGCACTGCGGCCCTGGAAGCGCAGCAGCCTGACCTCGGCGGTCCGTGGTCCCTTGGCGACGTTCACCCCGCAATGGTCCGTGGAATCCTCGCTCACCGCGGACGCTGCACGCACTGGCACCGGCGTCAACCGCCAGTCGACCAAGACGTCCACCAGCCGGCTTCCCGTCGCTGCAGCCACAGCATTCACTCCCCCTCCGGCGATTCCGCCCCGGAAGTCATTCTCGAGCCGCCTCCTCTCGCCTGGAGGAGGAACAGCGGCCAGCAGTGGAGCCCTCCTCAGCGGGCAAGCCGCGGCCGCCCCACTGCCCGCCGCTGATACTCCCATCCGAGTGGCCTCCGGGGTCGCGCTGACACCGTCCGCAGCAGCCTTGCTCTCACCGGTCTTTCTCCCTCCGTCCGAGCAGACTGAGGCCCCGGTCTTCCCACCCGTGCACTCTGCTGTCCCTGTCACCCCCTCCGCCGGCCACACTGCTCCCGGCCCTGAGGCCTCCTCCGACCACCAGACCGCGCTGCAGCGCCGGAGCCGCCTCCGCTTCAATCCCACTGCGGCGGTCCTGGTCGGGACCGTCGCCGCTGTGGTGATCGCTGCCGTATGGGCGTCGCATTCCCTCACGGGTAACCTCGGCCCCACCTTTCTCGTGGCAAGTGACCGCCCGGCCGCGTCGGCCTCAGCCATCCCAGGCGCAGCTGCAACGGCAGACCCCAGTGCCGGCTCCTCGACCTCGAGCGAACCGCCGGTCATCGCCAAGGGCGTGCAGGTCGATCCTGACGGCGATGGCAATGAACACCCGGAGATGGCCGCCAACGCCTACGACCAGGACTTGCAGACGCAGTGGATGTCATTGACCTATTCGAGCGCCGAGTTCGGCGGCTACGACAAACGTGGCATCGGCTATGCCATCACACTCGAGAAGGCGACCCTAGTGTCGAAGGTCTACCTCACGACCGACAACTCCGGTGGGAAGATCCAGATCCGTGACACTACTGCGTCCGATCCCACCGGCGGGAAGCTGCTGGCCAAGGCCACCTTTGACGGCGACTTCGAGATCAGCCTGGACACCCCTACCACGACCGACCACGTGGTGATCTGGGTGACCGAGCTTCCGGAGTATCAAGCGGGTAAGTACTCGCTGCGCATTGCCGAGATCTCGTTGTCCTGACCCTCGCTCCCCCTCACCGTCGCCTAGCCGGAACAACTCCGACCTGGCCTGCGTTCAACCGGCAGTTGCCGCCTCTGTGAAGGAAGACCATGACCACCGCGACCACCCATCAGCTCCTCATCATCGGATCGGGTCCGGCCGGATACACCGCCGCGATCTACGCGGCTCGCGCAGGTCTGGCTCCCCTGGTCATCGCCGGATCAGTCACGGCGGGCGGTGCGCTGATGAACACCACGGAGGTCGAGAACTTTCCTGGCTTTCCCGCTGGGATCCTCGGCCCGGAACTGATGGAGAACCTCCAGAAGCAAGCGGAGAAGTTCGGGGCCACCGTCGAGTGGGATGATGCCGTGGCGGTCGATCTCGCGGGCCCGATCAAGTCCGTGGTGACCGGAGGCGGAGAGACCTACACCGCTCCGGCGGTCATTCTGGCCCTGGGCTCGGCCTATCGCGAATTGGGGCTGCCGGACGAGAAGCGCCTGTCCGGACGTGGCGTCGCCTGGTGCGCCACGTGCGATGGATTCTTCTTCAAGGATCAGCCGATCGCTGTGGTGGGCGGAGGTGACTCCGCAGTCGAAGAGGCAACCTTCCTCACGCGATTCGGATCAAAGGTCACGATGATCCACCGACGTGATGAGCTGCGTGCTTCCAAGATCATGGCCGACCGCGCGCACAGCGATGACAAGCTTGGATTCGCCTGGAACTCCGAGGTCGTGGAGATCCTGGGTGAGAACAAGGTCACTGGTGTGGTGGTGCAGGACACCTTGACAGGGGAACGTCGTGAACTGGATGTCTCCGGGCTGTTTGTAGCGATCGGGCACGAGCCTCGCACCGATCTGGTTCGCGGCCAGCTGGAGCTCGATGATGCCGGATACATCGTGGTGCAGGGCCGCACCACCCTGACCAGTGTTCCCGGAGTCTTCGCTGCCGGCGATGCGGTCGATCATACATACCGCCAGGCGATCACCGCAGCGGGCACTGGATGCTCGGCGGCCCTGGATGCTCAACACTTCCTCGCCGGTCTTGACGTGGCGACCGGCCAGTGACGAGCGTGCGCCCCATCTCCGACACGGAGTTTGACGCGGTCGTCCTCGGCGCCGAGCTCCCCGTGATCGTGGACTTCACCGCTGCATGGTGCGGTCCCTGCAAGCAGCTGACCCCAGTGCTGGCAGAGGTCGCCGCCCACTATGCCGGACGGGTGCTGACGGTTTCCATCGATGCAGATTCCAGTCCGGACACCGTGGCACGCTATGGCGTCCTCTCGCTGCCCAGCCTGTTCGCCTTCTCGGGCGGAGAGCTTGTGTCAGCGCATGTGGGTGCACAACCGAAACGTGCCCTGATGGAGATCTTCGAATCTGCGCTCGCTCACCCTGATGCTGAGGCTGCTCAGTCCTAGTCGGCGCAGCACGGTTCTGCCCAGCCGCACCAGGCTCGGCTCACCTGCGTCCACGGTGATGACTAGCGCTTGTCGAACAGCCCTGGCTCGTCAGGTGCCATCAGGGCGAGGATCCGATTGAGATCCTCGACGGTGGCGAACTCGACCGACACCCGGCCTTTGCTCTTTCCCAGCGATATCCGGACGCGGGTGTCGAATCTGTCTGAGAGACGCCCGGCAAGGTGATCGATAGCCTCGACGCGCTGACCTGGCCGAGGAAGCCGGGGCTTGCTCGGCTCGGCGACGAGGCCACCCAGCGCGGCAATCTCCTCGGTGGCACGCACTGAGAGACCCTCGGCGACAATCCGTTGTGCAAGCCGCTCCATGGCCGCGGAATCGTCCAGGCGAAGCAGCGCCCGGGCATGACCCGCCGACAGCACACCGGCGGCAACCCTGCGCTGTACCAGCGGCGGCAGCTTGAGTAGGCGGAGGGTGTTCGAGATCTGCGGGTGCTTCGAGCGATCCGGGTAGATAGCTCCTCGTGCGTGCACCCGAAGTCATCGAGTAGTTGCTGGTAGGCAGCGGCCTCTTCCAGCGGGTTGAGCGCACTGCGGTGCAAATTCTCGAGAAGCGCGTCGCGGAGTAGGTCCTCGTCATCCGTATCCCGGACGATTGCGGGGATCGTCGGCAGTCCCGCTGCCTGGGTGGCTCGCCAACGGCGTTCACCCATGATGAGCTCGTAGTGCCCGTCATCCTCGCGCGAGGGCCGGACGATCACCGGCTGGAGGACGCCGACCTCGCCGATCGAGCTGATGAGCTCGGCTAGATCGTCTTCGTCGAAGTCGACTCGAGGCTGCTTGGAGTTCGGATGGATCAACGCGGGGTCGAGCTCTAGGAATCGTGCCCCCGGAACCGGCAGGAGGCCTGCTCCGTTGGCGTCGTCCCCCTGTGACGTCGCCGCATCACCCCGGCCCGATGCACCCGCGGTACCTGAAGGCTCGTCCGACGGCCGTTTGCCGAACGCGTCCGAGTTGGCGATCTCCTGCTGTCCCGCAGCGCCGGCGCGATCGGGCGCATGGGACCCTGCCGGGGTTGTTTCACGTGAAACATTGCTGGTGTCCTCATCTGCGAGGGTGGATCCGCCGAAGGCCTCGGTGTTGGCAGGCACCTCCTTCCCTCCAGCAGCTTGGACACCGGCGCCCGCCGAGTCCGGGCTCAGGCTCGGCGACCCCTCGAAGAACACATCGGAGGGCCGGCTCCCGGCGGGCGATGAAGGAATGAGCGCACCCAGTCCCCTGCCAAGCCCGCGTCGCTTCTGGCTCATGAGCGTGTCCCTTCTGCAGAACTCCGTAGTGTGATTTCCCGTGCGGCCTCACGGTACGCCAGCGCACCGGTCGACGACGGATCGTACGTGATGACAGTCTGGCCGTGGCTCGGGGCCTCAGAGATGCGCACCGAACGGGGAATCGTCGTCTCCAGCGTCTGAGCCGGGAAGTGCCCACGGACCTCCTCGGCGACCTGGCGTGCCAGGTTAGTCCGCGCGTCGAACATGGTCAGCAAGATCGTCGACAAGGCGAGGTCAGGGTTCAAGTGCGAACGAATCAATGAGACCGTCTTGATCAATTGGCTCAGGCCCTCGAGCGCGTAGTACTCGCATTGAATCGGGATCAGCACTTCCTCCCCGGCGGTGAACGCGTTCACCGTCAAGAGGCCCAATGATGGCGGGCAGTCTACGAGGATGTAATCGAGGCGTCGCTCACCGTTGGCAGCACGGAGAGCGAGGTACTCCTCGAGCGCCCTCCTCAGTCTTGTTTCACGTGAAACAAGATTGACTAGCTCGATCTCGGCCCCGGACAGATCCAGTGTGGCAGGCACGCAGAGGAGGTTGTCAAAGGCGGGACTCTTCACCACCACCTGGTCGATCGGCATACCGTCGACCAGCACCTCGTAGATCGAAGGCGTACCGGACCGGTGCTCCACTCCCAACGCCGTCGAGGCGTTGCCTTGTGGATCGGAATCGACGACCATCACCTGGAGACCACCATGGGCGAGAGCCGCCGCCAGATTGACCGCGCTCGTCGTCTTGCCCACGCCGCCCTTCTGATTCGCCACCGTCACGATGCGGGTCTCCGCGGGCGCTGACAAGACCACTGCTTCAAGAGCCCGTCGACGTCGGACATTCGCCATCAGTTCGGCAGCAAGTGGGGTCGTCGCATCCACGTCCAAGGCCGATGAATCGATCTGCATACCTCTCCCCGCTATCCACCACACGAATCGTCTTGCCCACCGCAGTCACCACTTGATGCCCGACACTCCCGTAAGGCCACAGGCCGCAGTCCGATGATCCTCGATGCCGGAGTGGCCGAGCCGCAGCAAGGAAGCCGTCCACCGACGTGGATAGACGACTTCAGACCGGCTCACGACGCACCGGAGTCGCCCTGGTTCCACGTCCCCGAAATCCCTTATGCGGGCACCCTCCCACAGCCTAACGGTTCACCAGGACATGCCCCTGCCCTCATCAGTCCGGCACAGTAGCCCATTCTCACAGCGCAGTCAGTGTGGAGCGCACCCAGCGTGGACAGCTCATCGACCGCGACGCACGCGCACGACGGTCGTCGGCTCCATGCCCGACACCGTTGGAGCCGACAGCACCTCCGGGTCTCCCGCACCATACTCACGGAGCGTCTCCGCAGCGGCTGGAATCTCCGCAGTCACGCTTGTGCCTTTGAGCGCCACCAATTCCCCCCCTACTCGGAGCAAGGGGAACGACCACTGCGCCAACTTGTCCAATGCCGCCACCGCACGGGAGGTCACCGCGTCAGCGACCACAGAACCCGCGAACTCCTCTGCGCGTCCGCGCAGCACTGTCACATTGGTCAACGAGAGCGCGACGATGACTTCGTTGAGCCACCTGCAACGCCGCTCCATAGGCTCGATCAACGTGACCTTGGCCTTCGGGAGCATCGCAGCGACGACGATCCCTGGCAGTCCCGCACCGGATCCCAGATCGACGATGTCCCCCCTCACGGGAAGAAAGGGAACTACCGCCGCAGTGTTGACGAGGTGACGCTCCCATAGACGTGGCACCTCCCGTGGCCCCAGAAGTCCGCGTCCGACTCCATGGATGCTCAGCAGGTTGCCATAGGCAGTGATCACCGGAAGTGCGGGGCCCAACAGCTCCGCGACGGCGAAGGAAGGTCCCGAGAATCCCGGTCCCGGCCCAGACGGCGTGGTCAGCCCGGGTCGGTCGGCGGACGGTTCAGGCTCGGAGGTGCTCTCGCTGCCAGTGTTCACCGTTCGACTGTCCTCTCCTTCGCGTTCAACACGGAGTCTCACCGTGTGGCACGGCCTCTCCCCTCACTGCCTACTCGACGCCGGCTGCTGTGTTTCACGTGAAACAACCAACTGACCCGGAGGGTGTCAGACGCCACACCGCCGCTCCACACCGCCGCTCCACACCGCCGCG
>JAATES010000307.1 GCA_015655615.1 Actinomycetales bacterium | reverse complement strand
GGGCACAGCCCCTGCCCGCACGACCTCGTCCCTGCAGGTCAAGGTCGGCACCGGCCCGTGGACCACCTACACCGGTCCCCGCCAGATCACCACCAACGGAAAGATCACGATCCAAGCCCGGGTCATCTCAGGGAAGAACGCCTCGCCCGTGGACAAGACCACCGTGAAGATCGACACCAAGAAGCCCGGCAAGCTCAAGGCCAAGGTCACCACCAAGAAGGGCAAACGGGTCCTCAAGCTCACCGCGAAGGACACCACCTCACACGTCAGGAGAATCCAGTACCGGCTCCGTGGCACACACGGGCGGACCACCACATGGAAGACCTACAAGAAGCGAGGAGTGAAGCTCACCCAGGCCACCACCCGGGTCACGTTCCGTGCCCTGGACACCGCCGGGAACAGCTCCAGGGCCAAGACCGTGCGCCTCACGAGGCACCGGTGAGGACCCCGGCCCACCCGGACCTCACTTCACTTCGCGGCGCAAGACTCGTACCAGGCCCGCGCCAAGCGGGGCGACAACCCAGATCAGCGACGCCACGGCGAGTTTGGCCCACCCCTCGCCATTGATATCGCCGCTGAGCAAGGGACTGGTGGCGACCGAGAGGTCGTACCACGCAGCAGTGCTGCTCAAGAAGCTGACCACTGACGTGACGATGCTGAAGAGCGTCGGCAGCACGAAGAACGTCACGATCGCCACGGCGCTGTTCTGTAACAGGATTCCGAAGCCGACACCCTGGGCGATCATGATGACGAGCGCCAGGAAGGTCTGACCCAGCGCGGACCAGACGATGGCCCAGTCACCCGGGGAGTCTCGGAAGATCGTTGCCGCGACCTGGGCGACGGCCGCGAACCCGATCGCCACCAGGAACGAGGCGATCCCGACCAGGAGTGCGCCTGCCAGTTTCGCCAAGATCACGAGGTGTCGGCGGGGCTCCAGGGCAAAGGTGACCAAGCCCGTGCGCTGTGACCACTCGCTGGTGGCGGCGAGGATGCCGATCACAGGGAGCAGCATGAGCTGGGGGCTGCTGGCGAGTCCGATCAGGCTGCGGAAGGTGACGTCGTCAGCCCTCCCGACGACGACTCCAGGAATGAGGATCAGCGCGGTGAGTGCGGCGATCACGACGAGCAACGCTCGCCCACTGCGGGTGTCGACCTGTTTACGGATCTCGACCTGCAGCAGCCGGCTGAACGGCACGGGAGCCTGGCCCCGGATCGTCCGGAACTGACCGGCGCTAGTCTGCCCGACTGCGGTGGTGCTCATGCGGCCACCTCATCCCGTCCGTGGTCGGCGGTGAGCTCGAAGAACAGCGACTCGAGACCGTGGCCGCGGTTGGCAGAGAGGGCGGTCAGCGCAACACCTGCTTCCAGCGCGAGGATGCCGACGGATTTCGGCTCGGCCGAGGTGTCCAGACCGCCACCGGGGTTGGCGGTCGCGGAATAGCCCGCTCGGACGAGCGCCTTATGGAGGGTCTCGTCATCGAGGCTGGACACCTGAGAGCCCGGAGCGGCCAGCAGGGATTCCTGCGGGCCGGCGGCCACGATCTTCCCGTGGCCGATGACCACCAGATCGTCCGAGATCGCCTCCATCTCCAGCAGCAGGTGAGAGGACAGCAGGACAGTACCGCCCTCGTCGGCGAAGCCGCGGAGCAACTGGCGCATCCATCGGATCCCTGCAGGATCCAGTCCGTTGACGGGTTCGTCGAGGATCAGGACCTCGGGTTCGCCCAGGAGGGCCAGGCCGATGCCGAGGCGCTGGCGCATACCGAGCGAGTAGTTCTTGATGCGGCGCCGGGCCTCTTGGGGGGTCAGCCCGACGAGGTCCAGCGTTTGCTCCACCTTCACCAGGGGTACCCCCATGGTCAAGGCTCCCAGGACCAGGACCTCTCTGCCGGTGCGTCCGGCGTGCTGCGCTGCGGCATCCAGCAGGATGCCGACATGACGTCCCGGATTGGGCAGTTCCCGGTAGGGCCTGCCGAGCACCCGGGTGGTCCCCGACGTCGCCGGGGTGAGCCCGCAGATCGCTCGCATGGCGGTCGACTTACCTGCGCCATTGGGGCCGAGGAATCCGGTGACTCTCCCGGGCTGTGCCGTGAAGCTGACGTCGTCGACCGCGGTGAACCCGCCGTATCGCTTGGTGAGGTTTTCTACTGTGATCATGCCTCCAGTGTGTGGACCACACCGCTGCTTCGGCATCGGCCGGACGGCGCGAGGTGCCTACGACTTTGGTCTAAAGAGTCGACGACCTGCGGCCGAGGGATCCGTGCGAGCCGGCTCTTAGACTCGGTGGATGGCCGCCTCCCCGTCTGCGCCGTCTGACCTCGACCCCCTTCGGCTCTCGCGGTGGGGCAGTACCTGGCGCTACCTGGTGGCGCTCGGCCTGGCTTTCGTCGGTCTGACCGTCAGTGCGTCCGTCCCGGTGTCGTCGTCCGCGGAGGGCGGCGGAACTCCCCAGAACGTGGCGACGATCTGGTTGTGGGTTGACATCGTCGCCGGAGTCCTCGGTGTGGTCCTGATCCACTTCCGGCGCCGATTTCCCAAGACGGTGACGACAGTCGTCTCGTTGTTGACCATCGTGTCCCTGAGCGCGTCCGGCCCGCTCTGCATCGTCCTGGTCTCGCTTGCCACCCGGCGTCGATGGCGTGAGGTGGTACCGATCGGCCTCCTCGCGGTGGTGTCGGGGGTGGCCTATGAACGCCTCGTCCCGGGGCCTGATGAGGCCTCTCCCTGGTGGCTGCTGGTCCTGGTCGGCGTGCTGTCCTACGGCGTCTGCGTGGCGACGGGCTTCTACATCGGGGCGCGACGCGAGCTGGTCAGCGGATTGCAGGAGCGTGCGCTCACCGCCGAGCGGGAACGCGCCTCCTCAGAGAACCAGGCACGTCTCACCGAGCGGTCTCGGATCGCGCGGGAGATGCACGATGTGCTTGCCCACCGCATCTCGTTGATCGCCATGCACTCGGGTGCACTGGTCTTTCGCGACGACCTGACCCGCGAGGAAGTGGTGGAAGCGGCGACGGTGGTCCGCGACAGCGCGAACCTGGCACTGGCCGAACTGCGCGACGTGCTCGGCGTCCTGCGGGACCCTGTCCATGCGGATCCGGATGCCTCGGCCGTGATGCCTCCGCAGCCCACGCTGCTGCTTGTCGACGATCTGATTGCTGAGCATGTGCGCGCCGGAGGCCTGGTCGCGCTCGCTGTGAAGCCCGAGGTGCGTCAAGCCCTCTCGCTGCTCACGGCGACCACCAGCCGTACGGGATACCGTGTGGTGCAGGAGGCGCTCACCAATGCCCGGAAGCATGCGCCTGGCCGGCCTCTCACCATCAACATCTCCGGCAGCCCGGGGGATCAGTTGGTGATAGCCGCCCGGAACCCGATGACCGGGCCTCACGCCGCGTTGCCGAGCGAGAGCGGAGTCGGACGAATGGCGCCGGTGTGGCCGGCCTCGGGGATGGGACTCGCAGGCCTGCATGAGCGCATCTCGCTGGCAGGAGGCACGTTGCAGGTCGGTGAGGAGCCTGCAGGTGACTTCGTCCTGCGAGCCGCACTACCGTGGCGATCATGATGACGGAAGGAGCGTCGGCCCTGCCCGCGCGGGCGGTCCAGGAGGAGCGAGGTCGTGTCGGTGTGGTGATCGTCGACGACGACCCGCTGGTGCGTGCCGGGCTGCGGATGATCCTCGGCGCCGACAAGCGACTCACGATCCTGGGCGAGGCCGCGGACGGCCAGGCGGGCGTCGAGATGGTGGTGGCCACCGGACCCGAGGTGGTGCTGATGGACATCCGTATGCCTCGCATGGATGGCCTGGCAGCCACGCGGCACCTGGCGGAACTGGGAAACGCCGCGCGGATCATCGTGCTGACGACGTTTGACGCCGATGACATGGTCGCGTCGGCCCTGCGGGCAGGAGCCAGCGGGTTCCTCCTCAAGGACACCGACCCTGCTGAGCTCGTCCGCGCGGTTCGGGTCGTCGCGCGGGGTGAGCCGATGCTGTCGCCCAGTGTGACCGCACAGCTCATGGCGACCGTGGCACGCGATGAGGGGTCGCAGCGTTCGGCCACGGCGATTGCGTCACTCGGAGGCCTGACCGAACGTGAGCATGAGGTCGCGGTGGCGCTGGGACGGGGGCTGTCCAATGCTGAGATCGCAGCTGATCTGTACATGAGCGTGGCCACGGTCAAGGCCCACGTGGGCCGGATCCTGGCCAAGTTGGGAATGCAGAACCGGACGCAGATCGCGATCTGCGTCCATGACGCGGGCCTGGCGTGCCGGGATAGGTCCGGCGGCGGTGGAATGTCATCGCTCCGATGCGGTATGCTGTCCTGGTAACCCAAGACCGCAGGTCGTTGGTCGTGCGTCGAGACAGGTCAGTTGGCAAGTCTCACACACGTCCACTGAAGTCCCGTCTCAGACGGAGGCCAGC
>JAATES010000170.1 GCA_015655615.1 Actinomycetales bacterium | reverse complement strand
ATTCACGATCCTGGCCACCGAAGGGACCGCACTGGTGCTGCAACGCAACGGCATCGCCTCCACCGTCGTGCGCAAGCACTCGGCCGGACAGGGCGACCAAGGCGAGCCCACCATCGTCGACCTGATCATCGACGGCGGGGTGGACATGGTGATCAACACCCCCAACAGCCAGGGATCGCGGGCCGACGGCTATGAGATCCGGGCGGCCACGACGGCGGCCGACAAGGCGGTCATCACGACCGTCCAGCAACTGAACGCCGCCGTGCAGGGTATCGAGGCGCAGCTGGCGGGCCCCTTCGACGTCCATTCGCTGCAGACCTATGTGGTGGTGGCCGGTGAGTGATCAGCCGTTCGGCGCGCGGATGGCGGCGGTCATGGACCGCCGCGGACCGCTGTGCGTCGGCATCGATCCGCATCCGTCCCTTCTGGAAGCCTGGGGCCTGCCCGACAGCCCCGCCGGAGTCGGAGAGTTCGCCCTGACCGTCCTGGACGCTGTGGGCCCCCATGTCGCTGCGATCAAACCGCAATCGGCACTCTTCGAGCGACACGGAGCGCGCGGGATCCTGGTCCTGGAGACCATCGTCGAGTTGGCACGCAGTTACGGGACGCAGTGCATCGTCGACGCCAAACGTGGCGATATCGGCTCCACCATGGCTGGTTACGCCGATGCCTACCTCCGTGAGGGAGCGCCGCTGGCAGGCGATGCCCTGACGGTCTCCCCCTATTTGGGCTTCGGATCGCTGGCACCGGCAGTGACGGCTGCTGTGGCTTCCGGCCGTGGGCTGTTCGTGCTGTGCCTGACCTCGAACCCGGAGGGTGCGAGCGTGCAGCATGCTCGCGACCAGCAGGGACGTAGCGTCGCCGCGGTGATCGCTGAGGCCGCGGCCCGGGCGAACGCGATGGCGCTGGGGGAGTCGCCAGCGGGTGAGTGGGGACCTGTCGGCCTGGTGGTCGGTGCGACCATCGGAGACGCCGCACGGCGCCTCGAGGTGGATCTGACCGCAGTACGCGGTGTGCTGCTGGCTCCCGGGATCGGAGCTCAGGGAGCAGGCGCGGCCGAGCTGGCCGACGTCTTCGGTGAGGCCCGGCGGGCCGTGCTGGCCTCGACATCACGCGGCGTGCTCGGGGCGGGTCCTGACAAGGCGGCACTCCGGGAAGCGGCGCTGCGCGCGTCCGCTGAGGCCGCTGAGGCACTGGGCAGAGCATGAACGTGCGAGACATGCTGGTTTCCCGTTGCTAAGGTGCCCTAGGCTGGGTAGGTTCAGCCTAATGATCGCCGGACACCTACCAGCAAGGGGAACATCGTGGCACTGCCAAAGTTGACAGCCGAGCAGCGCGCTGACGCGCTGGCTCGCGCGGCCGCGGCGCGCGTGGTGCGCGCTCAAGTGAAGCAGGATCTGAAGTCTGGCAAGACGTCGTTGTCGGCCGTCATCACACAGGGTGACAGCGAGGACGCGGTAGGAAAACTGCGCGTGGTGGCGCTTCTCGAGGCATTGCCAGGAGTCGGGAAGGTCCGTGCCCTGGCATTGCTGGAGGAGTTCGGCATCGCGGAGTCCCGCCGGGTCCGAGGCCTGGGACCGCGGCAGCGAGCAGCACTGGTCGAGAGGTTCGGATAATCATCAACGTCAGTGAGCATGTCCTTCCCGCGGCCCCGGCGCGGCTGACCGTCCTCGCCGGTCCCACAGCAGTGGGCAAGGGTACGGTCTCCGCGGATATCCGTGCGCGTTTTCCGCAGGTGTGGTTGTCGGTCTCCGCCACTACTCGCGACCCCCGGCCCGGTGAGGTGGACGGCGTCCACTATCACTTCGTGGGACCTGATCGATTCGCGCAGATGGTGTCGCGCCACGAGCTGCTCGAGTGGGCTGTGGTCCACGGCAAGAACTGCTATGGCACGCCCCGGGCGCAAGTGGAGGATCAGCTTGCGGCAGGCGTTCCCGCACTGCTGGAGATCGACCTGCAAGGCGCCCGGCAGGTCCGGGCTGCGATGCCGGAGGCCCGCTTCGTCTTTCTGGCACCTCCCAGCTGGGAGGAGCTGGTGCGCCGGTTGGTGGGCCGGAATACCGAGGGGCCCGAGGAACAGGCGCGCAGGCTGGCCACGGCGAAGGTCGAACTGGCTGCGGAAGACGAGTTCGACCATGTGATCGTCAACGATGACGTCCACCGAGCCACCGACGAGCTGGTCGCACTGATGGGTCTGACGGGCGAGGGCGCTGACGTGCCGGCCGACCGGCAGGCAGGTGCGATGCCACCCGCGAAGCCGACGGCGGTACCGACGCGCTAGACTGTTGACTCGAACCCGTCATTCATCGGAGGACATCTGTGTCTGGAACCGTCGCTGCACCCATTGGCATCACCGACCCGCCCATCGACGACCTGCTCACCCACGTCGACT
>JAATES010000040.1 GCA_015655615.1 Actinomycetales bacterium | reverse complement strand
GTTTCCGCGGCCATCGGGGTACCAGCCGGCAGGGGTGTCGGACATCGGAGCTCCTCACACTGGGGTGCCGGTGTCGGCACGAGTAGTGCCGACTCTAGCGATCCCTCGCTCACCCGGCACCTGCGACGGCGCGGCCCGCATACTCTGCGGGGAGATGGCGGCACCCACTGCCCGCAGCACGAACTCCTCGGTCGCCCGTATCGCGCGACCGCGTTCGGGATCGCGTTCGGGGACCTGCCGCCCGGAGAGGCAGCTGGACACCAGGGCGACTGTCGTGGCGATGTCCTGGTCGGGCAGCGCACCGCCTTCCACTGCGTCGGCGATCAGCGACCGGAGGAGATCCTCGACCTCGGTGACGTGGTCGCGCAGGCGACGTTGCGAGTTGCGGGAGAGCACGGCGCGCAGGTCTGGTCCCGGTGCCAGGTGGAAGACGCGCTTGAGTCCCAGCTGGGCGCGAATATACGTCCGAAGCCGCTCGACCGGGTCGGTGACACCATCGAGGGCCCGGCGCAAAGAGTTGAGATACTGCTCGGTCTCATGTGTGATGAAGCCGATCAGCAGCGCTTCCTTGTCTGCGAAGTGGTTGTAGACGGCCGTGCGGCCGACTCCGGCGGCGGCTGCGACATCGGCGAAGGAGATCGCGTCGAAGCCCCGTTCCGTCATCAACGTCGACAGCGCCGCGAACAGTTTGTGACGGGTCTGTTCACGGTGCTCCTGGAGGCTCCCGCCGATGATCTTGGGCATGATGACATCATGGCACTTCTTGTCACGTCCTTTGAATCGACGAGGTGAGTCACCGGGGCGTCCACAGATTCTTTCCACAGGGCTGTGTGCTTCCTCCGGAACATGGGGTTCTTCCTGTGGACGACGGGGCCCCCGGTGCCGTCATGGAAAGTCGAGGCGATCTGCGCTTGCGACACGCCGAGACGGGAGGATACAACTGTCTTGGTAACCCGCTCTGGATCGTCGTAGGGGAGAGTTCTGCAGGCCAGACGATGGCCGGCACGGCTCGCTCCGGATCGGGAGGGGGTGCGGTCGATCGGAGAACGAGGTGCCGTCGCATTCCCAACGGAATGCGCTGTGGGTGACGGCGCAGAGACACCTCGCGTCCGGGAGGCTCCACCGTGAGACGCTTGCCCGCTCCTGGCGGTCCAAGCAGAGTCGCCCGTCACGGCGACGTCATCGATGTCAGCGTGAAGACGACGGCATCGGCTTGACTAGCGGTGCTCGCAGGGCCCCTCGGAACCGTGATCCGAGGGGCCTTTGCGATGTGGCGGCTACGGGATCGAAACGGCGTCGGTATCAGGTGCGTGCCACGACGCAACATCGGGCGTCGCAGGTCTGTCAGGAGAGCGGATGACGGGAATCGAACCCGCGCTATCAGCTTGGGAAGCTGATGTTCTGCCATTGAACTACATCCGCATGAGCGTCGCCTGGCTCACAGGCAGGTTCACTATATCAACGGTGCGAGGGACTTCAACCTCGGGTGCGCACCGGCTACGGTGGACACGTGCTCCTCTCTGATCGCGACATCCGCCTTGAGATCGACGCCGGGCGCGTGGGCCTCGATCCCTACGACCCGGCGATGATCCAGCCCTCGAGCATCGATGTCCGCCTGGACCGGTATTTCCGCCTGTTCGACAACCATCGGTACCCGGTCATCGACCCGTCCAAGGAGCAGCCCGACCTCACCCGGTTGGTCGACGTCGACACCGATGAGCCGTTCGTGCTGCACCCAGGAGAGTTCGCACTCGGGTCGACCTATGAGAGCGTGGCTCTTCCGGACGATGTCGCCGCACGCCTGGAGGGCAAGTCCAGTCTGGGCCGACTGGGCCTGCTGACCCACTCGACGGCGGGGTTCATCGACCCCGGGTTCAGTGGGCACGTGACGCTGGAACTGAGCAACGTGGCGACATTGCCCATCATGTTGTGGCCCGGGATGAAAATCGGACAGATGTGTTTCTTCCGGCTCTCCTCACCGGCCGAACACCCCTATGGCGCCTCGGAATACGGATCGCGGTACCAGGGGCAGCGCGGCCCCACGGCTTCCCGCTCGTGGCAGGGTTTCCACCGCACGGCGCTGTGAGGACTCGGTGAGATGACCGTGCCGGGCGGCAACGGGTCGGCGAGCGGCGAGAAAACCGCGTCGACCGCCCTGGTGAGGCCGGAGGCAGGGCAGGTTGCCGGACCACGGTCCCGGCACACGCTGATCGTCGGCTCGGACGTGTCCGTCGACGAAGTCGTGCTGCTCGCGGAATGGTCGTGGCTGGCCGCGGCCTGGCACGCAGCTCCGACGCGGCCCGCCTCGGGTGTGGCGTCCGGGACGCTGCGGCTCTCACGGCATTCCGCACTGGAGGGACCTCGGCCGTCGGGCTCAGCTGAACCGGCCGAGGCGCGGGCCTGGGTGCTCGAGACCCTGCGGGAGCGCGCGGAGCGGCTTCCCTTCGAGGTGGGGGACCGGGACGGCGTGCGTCGGGCGTTCGAGGGACGGCCGCCGCATCGGGAGGAAGGTCGGGCGGTGGACTGGCTCCTCAGCGCTGCGCGGCGGCTGTGCGGCTTCGTGGTGCTCGACGTCGCAGGGCGCGCAGAGCCCGCACGATTCGTCGAACTGCACCCCGACCCCGAGGTGGACACGGACCTCACGCTGTACTCCGACGTGTGGCTGACGCCTGACGCGGCCGAGCGGATCTGTGCAGGAGCGCTCCCTGGGGCACGACTGGGCGTGACCGGATTCACCTGGGCCGGCCCGCCGGTGCCTTTCGAGGACCAGGCCTCCGATCTGCATGACCCTGCCCGTCGTCGGCTCCACGGGGCCGCCGACCAGGCTGACCTCGAGGCGCTGGCCGCGCCCGCCGCACTGCGGGGCTATGCCATCGTCTGCCCGCTGCCATCGCCCTCGCTGTCCGGTCCTCCCGGTCCGGCCCTGGCAGACCCTGGCGAGGCCCCTGCGGCCCCGGTGCGGGACGCCACGGGCCAACGAGGCTATGTCCCGGTCGAAGTCTCGGGCCGGGAGTG
>JAATES010000067.1 GCA_015655615.1 Actinomycetales bacterium | reverse complement strand
TACCTCGGCCTCGTCCGCTCGCAGGCCGGGCCTCCGCAGGCCGTCGTCTTCGAGACGAAGCCGATCGCGTTCGCACTGCGGGACGTCGTTCCCGGCACCGATCTCACATCCGTTGCTCAGCCCGGCATCGGTGCCGCGATCTGGCTCCACGCCACAGACGTCCAAGCCATTCACGCAGCCCTCGTCGCCGACGGTCACACCATCGTCTCCGCACCGGTCGACGGTCCCTTCGGCCGGACGTTCACCTTCGCCGACCCCGACGGCTACCAGATCACTCTTCACGACCGCGCCTGATCGGTCACACGTCGCCGGACCATCACGGGCTCCGAGAGGTCCGCCGGCGCTCCGCGCGGCGGTTTCAGACCACGGTGGCAGTTCGGGAATAGCCCGAACTTCCGGACGAGCCGGACGAGGGTGTCCGCACAGGTTGTCCACAGCGCTACGAGGTCGCCGGGTTTTCCACCGGGGAGCATGGGGGCGGCGGCGAGCCGTGGAGGAGGACAGCATCGAGAGGGAGCTCGCGCAAAGGGTGTGGGCCGTCGTCGACGTCGAGGTGAGGAGGCTGTCATGGCAGCACCGATCAGCGTGGTGAGTCGCCCGGAAGCACTGAAGGCACAAGGGGAGCAGCAGGAACCGAAGGCTCCGGAAGCACAGATGGCTCTGGATGCCGTGGGGTCGCCACGAGTAGGAGAAAACGGCGCGGGCGGGGCCGTGCTTGTGCCCGACATCGACGGAGGCAGGTCGCGGCACCTCGGCCAGGTGTCGGCCAGGCTTCAGGAGGCTCGCCGGGCCATGCGCAGTCAGGCAGAACTAGGTCTCGCGACGGCCGAGTACGCGATCGCCACCATTGCCGCAGCGGGATTTGCGGGAGTGCTGATCGTGATCCTGAAGTCAGGCAAGGTCCAGACGCTATTGGGCAACATCATCGAATCCGCGCTGAGTGTCGGTTGAGATGTCCCGCACGAGAGCGGGCGAGGTCGGTAGTGCGACGGTGGAGCTGGCCATCGCACTACCGGCGGTCGTGCTGGCCCTGGTGGCGATCGTGACCGTCGTGGTGGTCGGTGTCGCACGGATTGACGTGGAGGACGCGGCGAGGGTGGCGACGCGCGAGGCGGCACTGGGGGCGAGCGATGCGGAGGTGTCCGCAACGGCCCGCCGATTGGCAGGCTCGTCGGCCGCGGTGCGGGTCGAGCACTCGCGCGACTGGGTCACGGTCTCGGTCGGGCGGGACGTGCTCGGTCTCTCCACGTCCTGGCAGGTGTCAGCCGCTCTTTCGACTCGTACGGAGGCCTCATTGCTGGGCCTGAGCCCTTCGGGCGCGACGCCATGACGGTCATGGTCGCAGCTGTCCTTTCCGTGGCCCTCTGCCTGGCTGGAGTGCTGGGAGTCATGGCGTCGTGGGCCGGTACCGCGGCACATGCGCAGGCGGTGGCAGACCTCGGGTCCATCGCGGCAGCGACAGCGCGGCTTGCTGACAGGGAGCAGCCGTGCGACGTGGCGGAGGAACTCGCAGCGAAGGAAAGCGCCACCCTCCTCCGTTGTGATCCGGGCAAGCGTGGCGAGGTGGAGGTGACGGTCGTGGTAACCGGGCTGGGGGGCAAGCACATCGGAGCGACCTCCAGGGCGGGACCATCCGAGTGAGGGCGGGACCATCCGGGTGAGCGCGGGCGCATCCGAGGAGGAGCGACCACGATCAACCGCCGCAACTGCCCGGCGACTCAGCGAGCCGAGGCGGTGGGAGTCCGCGCAAGGATCGCTTCCAGCAGCCGGAGGGCTCCGGCCTTGTGCAGCGGCGAGTTGCCGTTGCCGCACTTGGGTGACTGCACGCAGGCAGGGCAGCCTCGGACGCATGGGCAACTGCGGATGACCTCAGCGGTGGTGGTCAGCCAGCGAGCCCGCTGGTGAAAGGCCCGCTCGGCGAACCCCGCACCTCCGGGAATCCCATCGTGGACGAAGATGGTGGCCCGGCCGGTGTCGGGGTGAAGCGCAGTGGAGAGACCTCCCAGATCGCTTCGGTCGCACGTAGCCAACAGTGGCAACACGCCGATAGCGGCATGCTCGGCCGCATGCAGGGCGCCCGCCACCTCGTCCGTGGCAAGACCAGCCTCCTCCAGCACGGAAGAGCTCATGGTCCACCACACCGCGGTCGTGTTCAAGGAACGTTCCGGTAGGTCAAGGGGGTAGGTCCCGAGGACGACGCCATCACGTTGCCTCCGGCGCTGGTATTCGGTGACGCGAGAGGTGACATCGACGTCGCCGAACCCCCACTCGACCTCACCCGGCGACCAGGTGCGCTCATGGCGGGATCGGACGACGCGCACCTCGCTGGCCGATCTCGACCAGGTCCGGAAGTCGGCATTGCCTGCCACCACCACCGCAACATGGTCAGCGGGACGATACTGCGCAACCTGGAACGTCTGGCCCTGGTGGACGTAGACCGCGCCAGCGTGCAGTGCGCTGTCCGCACCGGCCGAGTCGAGTGTGCCCACGACTCGTCCTGTGCCCTGCTCGACGATGGACACGGTACCGTCCCCGGTGCCGCGCAGGTCGGCCAGGGCGGTCGCCTCACCCGGGTGGGTCCAGTACCACCCCGCGGACCGTCGCCGCAGCAATCCCGCCGAGGTCAGCTCGTCGAGGAGCGCGCCAGCGGTGGGACCGAACCTGGCGACCTCACCAGGACGTAGCGGCAGCTCGGCTGCGGCGGCGCACAGGTGCGGCGCCAGGACGTAGCGGTTCTCTGGATCGAAGGTCGTGGCCTCGACGTCCGCGCCGAAGAGGCTGTCGGGTCGATTGACCAGATAGGTGTCGAGCGGGTCCTCACGCGCGATGAAGACCACCAGCCCGGGAGCTCCGGCACGGCCGGCTCGGCCGGCCTGCTGCCAGATGGAGGCACGGGTGCCCGGCCACCCGGCGATCAGGACGGCGTCGAGCCCGGAGATGTCGATGCCGAGCTCCAGGGCGTTGGTGGAGGCCAACGCCAGGATGGAGCCGTCGGTGATCGCCCGCTCCAGCGCTCGGCGTTCCTCCGGAAGGTACCCACCCCGGTAGGCAGCCACCCGGTCGCTCAATGCAGAGCCGACTTGACGAAGGGTGGACTGGGTCGCAGCGGCCAGCGTCTCCGTCCCCCGGCGTGAACGAGTGAACGCCAGAGTCCTGGCACCTCGGGTCATCAAGATCGCCAGCAGATGGGCCGCCTCGACGATGGCGGGTCTTCGGGCGGGCGACTCGGTGACGGACTCCGGTTCCTCCGCAAGGTCACCGGACTCGGGCTCGTCCGGTGGCGCCGCATCGTCACGTGGTCGGATGACCGGGGGCTGCCACAGCACGAAGGT
>JAATES010000120.1 GCA_015655615.1 Actinomycetales bacterium | reverse complement strand
CCTGTCGATCGCGGCGACGATCGTCCTCCAGCTCGGTTTCGTGGCGCTGACCACGCTGGGCGCCCACGAGCACGGCTTGGTCGGCCTGGTGTTCGTGAGCGTCACCTTCCTCTACCTCGTGCGGTCAGTCGTGGGGCTGGTGGGCACCGTGGTGCTCGCTGCCGCCGCGTTCCTGCTCCCGCGCGTGGTGCCGGGCTGGCAGGCCGAGGACGGCACGGTCTGGGCGGTCGTGCTCGCGAGCCTGGCCGTCTTCGGCTTCGTCCAGCTCGTCGAGCGCAACCGCCAGCTGCTCGTCGCGCAGCAGCAGGTGGCCGCCCTCGCCGTCACCCAGGAACGGGACCGGATCGCGCGCGACGTGCACGACGTGCTCGGGCACTCGCTCACGGTCGTCGCGGTGAAGTCCGAGCTCGCCTCTCGGCTCGTCACGGTGGCCCCCGAGCGTGCCGCCGCCGAGCTCCGCGACATCCAGTCGCTCGTGCGCTCCGCGCTCGCGGACGTGCGCGGCACGGTCGCCGCCATCCATCAGGTCTCGCTCGCGGGTGAGCTGGCCGCGGCGGGCCGGGCGCTCGAGGCCGCGGGTATCACCGCTCAGCTGCCGAGCACGGTCGACATGGTGCCCGAGGATCTGCGCGAGGTGTTCGCGTGGACGGTGCGGGAGGGGACCACCAACGTCCTGCGCCACGCGGGGGCCTCGCGGGTCGTCGTGACCCTCGCTCCCGACCGGATCGTCGTCGAAGACGACGGGTACGAGGGGGAGGCGGACGACAGCACCGGCGGACGCCGCCAGACCGGCTCACCGGGTCCTGCGCAGGGGCACGGCCTCAGCGGTCTGCGGGAGCGCGCCGCGGCCGTCGGCGCGGCGCTCGAGACGGGGACCAGCACACTCGGAGGCTTCCGGCTCGCGGTCCGCCGCTCGACGACCTCCGGTACGACGTCGTCTGCCCCGAGGGTGCCCGGCCCGACGACGTCCCGCGCGCAGGCGCTCCGCCCGGCGGCGGGCGCCGAATGGTCCGCGGCCGCCCGACCGGGGACCGCGTCGACGAGAGAAGCACGATGACCGACGCACCGATCCGGCTGCTGCTCGCCGACGACCAGTCCCTCGTGCGCGGGGCGCTCGCGGCGCTGCTGGAGATGGAGGACGACCTCGTCGTGGTGGCGCAGGTCGCGCGCGGCGACGAGGTCGTGGGCGCGGCGCGCTCCGCCCGCGCTGACGTCGCGCTGCTCGACGTCGAGATGCCGGGGATCGACGGGATCGAGGCGGCGGCGGCGCTCCACCGCGAGCTGCCCTCGTGCCGGTCCCTCGTCGTGACCACCTTCGGGCGGCCGGGGTACGTGAGGCGCGCGCTCGACGCCGGGGCGAGCGGCTTCGTCGTCAAGGACACGCCGGCCGAACAGCTGGCGGACGCTGTGCGCCGCGTGCACCGCGGGCTGCGCGTGATCGACCCCGATCTCGCCGTCGAGTCGCTCGTGGTGGGCGAGTCGCCACTGACCGACCGGGAGTGCGACGTGCTGCGCGCCGCGCGCGACGGCGGCACCGTCGCCGACCTCGCTGCCGCGACCCACCTGTCGGAGGGCACGGTCCGCAACTACCTGTCCGCGGCGATGGGCAAGACGTACGCGCGTACGCGTGCCGAAGCCGTGCGGATCGCGCAGGACAACGGCTGGTTGTGAGGCGCAGCGGCTCGCAGCGGGACGCGGGCGCTCCGAGTGCGGGCGTCCCAGGCACCGGCACGGCGGCCGTCCGGGAGACAATGGGGCGGTGACGATCTCGACGACCCTTCCCGCCCCGCTGCGTATCGGCTCCCTCACCGCTCCCGTCCCCGTCGTGCTCGCGCCGATGGCGGGCGTGACGAACGCGGCGTTCCGACGGCTGTGCCGAGAGCAGGGCCAGGGCCTGTACGTCGCGGAGATTGTCACCTCGCGCGCGCTCGTCGAGCGCAATCCCGAGGCGCTGCGCATCGTCACCTTCGACGACGACGAGACGACGCGCTCGGCGCAGGTCTACGGCGTGGACCCCGCCACGGTGGGCCGCGCGGTGGCGATCATCGCGGGCGAGGACCGCGCGGACCATGTCGACCTCAACTTCGGCTGCCCGGTGCCCAAAGTCACCCGCAAGGGCGGGGGCGCGGCGCTGCCCTGGAAGCGAGAGCTGTTCCAGCGCATCGTCGACGCAGCGGTCGCTGCGGCCGCGCCCTTCGGCGTGCCGGTGACCGTCAAGATGCGCAAGGGCATCGACGCCGACCACCAGACCTACCTCGAGGCGGGGCTGATCGCGCAGGAGGCCGGCGTCGCCGCCGTTGCGCTGCACGCCCGCACCGCCGCCGACTACTACTCGGGCACCGCGGACTGGGACGCGATCCGGCAGCTCAAGGAGACCGTGACGAAGGTGCCCGTGCTGGGCAACGGTGACATCTGGTCCGCGGAGGACGCGCTGGAGATGCTGGCCCGCACGGGGGCTGACGGCGTCGTCGTCGGGCGCGGCTGCCAGGGGCGGCCCTGGCTGTTCGCCGATCTCGAGGCCGCCTTCACCGGTTCCGACGAGCGGGTGCGGCCCGGCCTGCGTTACGTGGCCGACACGATCTACCGGCACGGGCAGCTGATGGCCCGGTACTTCGAGGACGAGGACAAGGGCATGCGCGACCTGCGCAAGCACATGGCCTGGTACCTCAAGGGCTACGCCGTGGGCGGGGACGCCCGTCGCGGGCTCGCGCTCGTCTCGACGCTGGCCGAGCTGCGCGAGCGCCTCGACATGCTCGACCTCGACCAGCCCTATCCCGGTGAGGCCGCCGAGGGGCAGCGGGGGCGGCAGGGCACTCCCAAGCAACCACATCTGCCATATGGCTGGCTCGACTCCCGTGAGCTGGATCCGGAGCACCGTGCTCGGCTGAACGAGGCGGAGCTCAGCGTCTCTGGTGGTTGAGGCCGAGGCGTCTGGGCGGGAGAACGCCGTGGGTCTGCGGTGGGCCCTGATTCCAGCGCCGCTGGCAACTAGGCTGCTGTGGTGATCACTCCCACCCACCCCTATGGCGAGGCCGATCGGCAGCGATGGGTGAGTGAACCAACTAAGAGCAAGGGGCGATCCGCCTTCGAACGGGACCGGGGCAGGCTGGTGCACTCCTCGGCATTGCGGCGGTTGGGAGCGAAGACCCAGGTCCTCGGGCCCTCGTCGGACGACTTCGTGCGGACCCGCCTCACTCACTCGCTCGAGGTCGCACAGGTAGGCCGGGAACTGGGCAAGGCGTTGGGGTGTGATCCCGATGTCGTGGACACCGCCTGTCTGGCGCACGATCTCGGTCACCCGCCTTTCGGGCACAACGGTGAACGGGCCCTTGCCGAGCTGTCAGGCGACATCGGTGGCTTCGAGGGCAATGCACAGACGCTCCGACTGCTGACCCGGCTCGAACCGAAGGTCTTCGACGAGCGGGGCCGTCCTGCCGGACTCAATCTGACCCGGGCCAGCCTCGACGCCTCAGTCAAGTATCCGTGGTCGTATGAGGACAGACCTCGGCGAGCCGATGGCCGCAGCACCGCGAAGTTCGGGGTGTATCCCGATGATCTTCCCGTGTTCGCCTGGCTTCGTGAGGGAGCCCCCCCCGGGATGAAGTGCCTCGAAGCCAAGGTCATGGATCTCTCCGACGACGTGGCGTACAGCGTGCACGATGTCGAGGATGCGATTGTGGGCGGGCGCATGGATCTTGCGGTGCTCGCGGCTGACGAGGAGCGCGCGCGTGTGGTCGAGGCGGTGGAGGCCTGGTACGGCACCGCGGTCGGCGGTGACGAATTGCGCGCCGCTATCGATCGACTGGATGGGGATGGTCTACTGATCCGGGGCTTCGACGGCTCACGCCGAGCCCTTGCAGCGTTGAAGAACGTCACCAGCAGCCTGATCGGCAGATTCGCACGCGCCGCGGAGCAGGCGACCCGGAAGCGCTACGGAGACGGTCCCCTGACCAGGTATGGCGCTGATCTGATCGTGCCCCGATCGACGCTAGCTGAGATCCTTGTTCTCAAGGGCATAGCCGTGGCCTACGTGATGGCTCCGCGTCAGCATGAGCCTTTGTATGCCAGGCAGCGGGAAGTGGTGACCGACCTGGTGGAGGTTCTCATGGATCGAGGCGCTGAT
>JAATES010000141.1 GCA_015655615.1 Actinomycetales bacterium | reverse complement strand
GACGTCGGCGACGGCATCCTTGGCATCCTTGGCCACGGACTTCGCCTTGGCGACGGGCTTGCGCGCGGCCTCCTTGGCGTCGGCCACCTTCCCGGCCACTTTCTCGGAGACCTGCTCGCCCAGGCTCTCGGCCGTGTGGGCCACCTTCTCGGAGACCTTCGATGTGGCGGACCGGGTCTTGGCCACGGTGCTGCCGGCGGCCTCTCCGACGGCTTCAGCGGCATCGCCCACCGCATCCTTGGCGTCCCCCACCGAGTCGCGGAACGAGTGGCTCTCGACTCGGTCCCAGGGCTCGGCCCAGGGGTCCTGCACCGGCTGGCTGCGGCGCCACAGCACATAGCCGCCGGCCGCGCCTGCCGTCGCGAGGCCCAGTAGCCACCACTTGCCCGCACCACCCGACTGGGGTGCCTTCGCGGCCTTGTTCGCTGCCGTCGCGACGTGAGCCGCCGCGGCCTTGGCCTTGTTAGCTCCGGCGTCCGTGACCTCGGCGGTGCGCTGCGCGGCCTGCTCGGCCGCTTCGTTCAATGCTGAGACCAGCTTGGGGAGGATCGACTCGACCAGTTTGTCGTGAGCGGAGTCGATCAGGGGCGTGGCCCGGTCCGCAGCCTTCTCCACCACCGGGGCGGTGGCTTTGACGGACTCGTTCCAGGCCTCGTGGATCTTGGGGACGGCCCATTCGCGTAGCGCCTCGAGATGGGGCTGGCTCCATTCCTTCGCCTGGACCGCGGCAGCTCTGGCCTGGACGGCTGCACCCTTGGCCTGCTCGGCCAGTGCGGCACTGTTGGTGGAGCCGGCCTCGCCCAGCGCAGTCAGCAACTCTGTCGCTGACGCCTTCAGCTTCTCGGTGTCGGAGTGCTCCAGTGCCTCGGTGACGTGTTTGACGGACGTGCGGATGCTCTTGGCCATGGTGATCGCTCCTCGGTACGCAACGGATCCGGCGACACAGCTCTTATGCGTCTAGGACTAGGTTCCCACAATGCCACCTGTCGACTCGCTGCGCGACGCCGGAACGGGACGGAATCGTCCGGATGGCACGCGGTCCGGGTTCACCCAGCGCGAACGACGGTGCCGGGGCGACCGGTCCGGGACGGTCCGTGGAACAATGGCCGGATGTTCGCTACTTTGCACACCTCGGCGGGCGACGTCCGCCTCGAGCTCTTTCCCGACCACGCACCCAAGACCGTCGAGAACTTCGTCGGCTTGGCCAACGGCACCCGTGAGTGGACCGATCCGCGCACGGGCGCGACTCGGACCGATCCGCTCTACGACGGTGTCATCTTCCACCGCGTCATCCCGGGGTTCATGATCCAGGGCGGAGATCCCCTCGGCACCGGCACCGGCGGGCCCGGCTACACGTTCGACGACGAGATCCACCCGGAGCTGCAGTTCAGCGAGCCCTACCTGCTGGCCATGGCCAACGCGGGCAAGCGGCTGAACGCCATCCCCGGGCGTCCCGGCGGCACGAACGGCTCGCAGTTCTTCATCTCGGTGGACGCGACCAGCTGGCTCAACGGCAAGCACACGATCTTCGGCAAGGTGGCCGATGACGCGTCGCGGAAGGTCGTCGACGCGATCGCCGCCGCCGAGACCAGGCCCGGAGACCGGCCCGTGGATGACATCGTCATCACCTCCGTGACCATCGAGGACTGACATCCGCTAGCTGGGAGCACCCATTGTGAGTACGACGTCGTGGGGCGCGAGCTCCGATGGCACGGCCCCCACGTGCCCGCGCCACCCCGGCCGGGTCGCGTACGTGCGGTGCCATCGGTGCGGACGGCCCACCTGCCCGGAGTGCACGCGCAACGCCCCGGTCGGGGTGCAGTGCGTGGACTGCGTCAACGCCGCCCAGCACGAGAAGCCGCGGGCCTACGTGGTGCAGGGCACCGGCGGAGGGGCGGTCGCGCGGGCGCTCTCGCAGCAGCCCGTCGTCACGCTGGCGATCATCGCGGTGTGCGTGGTGAGTTTTCTGCTGCAACAGGTGCTGCCGGCTGCTCAGTGGGAGCAGCGGTGGATCTTCGCGCCATTCATCGGTGAGAGCGAGCCCTGGCGGTTCCTCACTGCGGGATTCCTGCACGGCGGACTGCTCCACATCGCGCTGAACATGTGGGCGTTGTGGACGGTGGGGGGCTTCTTGGAGCAGGGCCTGGGCCGGGTGCGCTTCCTGGCGCTCTTCCTGCTGTCGGTGATCGGCGGACAGGTCGGCGTGTTGCTGCTGGCCTCGCCGACATCCGAGGCCTGGTGGGTGGGCGTCCTGGGTGCCTCCGGCGGCATCTTCGGGCTGTTCGCCGCGGTCGTCTTCGAGTTGCGCCGGCTGGGCGGCTCCGCCCAGTCGATGCTGCTCGTCATCGGCATCAACCTGGTCTTCGGGTTCATGTACTCGGGTGTCGCCTGGCAGGCGCATCTGGGTGGCCTGGCCACGGGGGCGGTGCTGGGCTTCCTCTATTCACGGACGCAGGGTGCCCGCCGGCGTTTTCAGTCCTACGCGCTGACGGGTGTCGTCCTGGTCGCCTTGGTGGCCCTGGCCGCCTGGAAGTACCAGAGCGTCGGGGATCTGTGGATCGACGGGTAGGAGAGAGGCCAATCCTGCTCGAAGGCGGGGAAGTTACAGCCGTGTAGTTATCCACATGTCTGTCCACTGGTGTGGACGACGTCAGGTGCGGCAGGCCAGTGCATGCCACAGGGGGCCGGGGCCTGCTGGGCTCCGGCCCTCGTCGCTGATGATGGCGGCGGGCCGCTTACTTGTATCGCGTGGAAAGCACGCCACCGACGAGGATCAGCCCGAATCCCGCGGCGATGTTCCAGTCCTTGAGCGCAGGGATGGGGAAACCCCCGCCCACCCGGGAGGACGTCAGGTAGTACAGGACCACCCAGATCAAGCCACCGATGAGCAGGGTCAGCATGGTGGGCACCAGCCAGACCGGGTTCACCGAGCTGGCCCTGGTGATCTTGGGGGCGGAGGACTTCTTGGCCGCCTTCTCCGCTGCCTTGGCTCGGGCCTTGGTCAGCGGGACGGCATCGGTCTTCTTGGCGGACTCCGACCCCTTCTTCACGGTCGTGCTGACCTTGTCCTTGTCGGTGTCGGGGGCGTCATCGAGAGGACCGACGACATCGTCGGGCTCATCGGAGTTCTGGGGAAGCTGGGCGGTCGGCACGAAGGCGGTCCTGTTCTCGGGCGATCAACGTATTCTGGACCAGCCTAGTGGGTCCGGGCAGTCAGTGGCGGACCACCGGGTCGGCAAAGTGGTCAAGGGAGGGTACGGATATGCCTGGAGCGGGCCAGCGGCGCCCCCGCCAGACCTGGCGCGCCACCGTTTCTGTGACCCTGGTGCTCGTGCTGGCAGGGGTGATGCTCACGGCGAATGCGCAGCTGTCCCGCCGCGGGGGCGGTGACCGGCATCCGGAGAACCTCGCGCAGCTGGTCCAGGTGCGCAGTGATCAGGTCTCCGACCTCACCACGCAGGTCGCGCAGCTGGAAGCCCAGGTCGTCGCGCTGACCGACGAGGCCGACGTCGTGCTGCCGAGTCTTCCCGCCGAATTGCAGCGGGCGTCGGATGCCGCCGCCGGATCCACCGCCCTGACCGGCCCCGGGGTGTCCGTCACCCTGCGCGACGCCACCGACAGCGAGATACCCGCCGGAGCGGTGGCCGACGATCTGGTGGTCCATCAGCAGGATGTCCAAGCGGTGGTCAATGCCCTCTGGCGGGGCGGGGCGGACGCGATGACCATCCAGGGCGAACGGGTCACCAACCTCACTGCCGTGCGGTGCGTGGGCAACGTACTGTTCCTCCACGGCCAGGTGTACTCGCCGCCCTATGTCATCGCGGCGATAGGAGACCCGGAGGCACTGAACCGGGCCCTCGATGACGATCTGACGATCAGGACCTACCGGGAATACGTCGTGGCCTACGGTCTGGGCTGGTCGGTGGAGGAGTCGCAAGACATCACCGCCCCCGCAGCGGACGGCACGGCGTTGCTGCGCCAAGCCAGTGTCCCCCCAGGAACGGAGGTGTTCGGATGAGACGCACCGGACTGCGGGTCGTCGGCGTGATCGGCGAGCTGATGATCACCCTCGGTGCCCTGCTGCTGGCCTTCCTGGTGTGGCAGCTGTGGTGGACGGACGTGGTGGCCAACCGGGCTCAGGCACAGGTCGTC
>JAATES010000143.1 GCA_015655615.1 Actinomycetales bacterium | reverse complement strand
GTTCCCGTCCTTGCCCCAGAGCTTGTCCGCTCCGCTCGCCCCATCGATGTCGTCGGCACCGGCACCGCCACTGACACGGTCGGCTCCGGACGAGCCCAGCAGGACGTCATCGCCACTGTTGCCGCGGATGCGGTCCTTCCCGGAGCTTCCGCTGATCTTGTCGTGACCGGAACCGCCGTAGATCACATCGTCGTCGCGTCCCCCGGACGCGACATCGTTGCCGGAGCCGAGCTCGATCTTGTCAGCACCGCCCTCACCACGGGCCTCATCATTACCCGAACCCGCCGTGATCGTGTCGGTGCCATCGCCTCCCTTGAGGAGGTCGTCACCGGCCCCGCCATCGACTGTGTCGTCTCCGATGCCGGCCCACACCCTGTCGTTGCCGTCGCCTGCAGCCACAGTGTCGTCGCCGTCGCCTGCGCACACAGTGTCGTTGCCGGTCAGAGCACTGATCACGTCGTCTCCCCCGAGTGCCACGATGACGTCGTCGCCCGTGGTCCCGGTCAGAGTCTCCGCTGCCTCAGTGCCAACGATCGTCGCGGTCCTTCCGTCGCAGGTGACCACCGGCGTCGGGTCACCCGGCGCTGGGGACTCGGCGGCGCCGGCCGTCGTCGCTGCGCAGAGCGCCAGACCCGCGATCAACCCGGTCGTCACGATCATCTTGCGGGTCACGGCCGCAGACCTGGACATTGAGCTTCCCGTGCTTGCAGACATCGCACTTCCCATCATGGTGGTGTTGAGGTCTTCCCAAGGTAACGACATTGGTCACGAGGCGCACCAGAAAGCCCACGGACATCCCCATGTCAGTACAAAGTCTCAGCGAGCGATCAGGCGGCGAGCCTCGCTCGAGGCTGAGGCCCGCCGTCCGTCACCGGGACTCAGTCGTCGTAGTCGAACCGGGACAGCCCCTGGATCAGGGTGTCACTGCCGGAGCCGCCACGAAGCGTGTCCGCTCCAGTGCCACCGACGAGCCGGTCACGCCCGGCTCCTCCGGACAGCAGATCCGCCGAGGAGCCACCCTCGATCCGGTCATTGCCCGTCTGGCCGTAGAGCCGGTCCTTGCCGCTGTCGCCGTCGATCTCATCGTTGCCGGAACCACCGTAGATGCGGTCCTTGCCGCTGTCGCCGTCGATCTCATCGTTGCCGGAGCCACCGTGCAGACGGTCCTTTCCGCGGTCCCCGGAGATCTCGTCGTGTCCCGATCCGCCATAGATGCGGTCGTTGCTGTCATCGCCCTCGAGTTCGTCATGGCCGGCACCACCGCAGATGAGGTCGTTGCCGCCGAGGCCCTCGATGTCGTCGTTGCCACCCAGGCCGACGATGACGTCGGCTCCGTTGGTGCCCCTGATCTCATCGGAACCATTGGTTCCCACGATCGTGGCAGTATGGCCAGCACAGGTGTATGTCCCGGCAGCCTGGGCTCCCGAGGTCCCGGCCAGCATCGCGCCCGCCGCGAGCGTCACCACGCTCAGCGCGGCCCATGCGGTACGGCGGGTGTTCGTGGTCTTGTTCATCGTTACTCCCTGGGTCTAAGGGGTGCCGGCGGTCTGCACCGTGTCGTGTCCCTCCATCTCAGGGATCCGTGATGAGAGCCATATGACTGCGTGATGAGAGAACACTCATCTCGCGGCGCAGGGGCCCTCGCTCAAGGGGTCGATCTGCGTCGCAGCGACGTGTCCCAGACCGCCCGTAGGCTAGGACGCATGACTGCATCCACACCGCCCAGCGGGATCGCGATCTCCGAGCTCGACCCCTCCGTCCGACCACAGGACGACCTCTATCGTCATGTCAACGGACGCTGGCTCGCCAGCCACGAGATCCCCGGTGACCGAGCCGCGGACGGTGCCTTCCGTGCCCTGCACGACCAGGCGGAACGCGATGTCCGGGCCATCATCGAGGAACTGGGCGCCCGAGCGGGCGCCCCGGCGGAATCCGCGGATACGACTGTGCCCGCCGACGACCTCATCGCGGCTCAGATCGGCGGGCTGTATACGAGCTTCCTGGAGGAGGCCCGCGTCGAGGCCCTGGGATATGAGCCGTTGCGGGCGGACCTGGCGGCGATCGACGACTCGGCGGACAAGCAGGAGCTGATCGTGACCCTGGGCACGCTGCAGCGCTCCGGCGGGCCCTCGCTGGTGGGCTGGTGGGTGGACAACGACGCCCTCGACCCGGACCGGTACGTCGTCTACCTTCGCCAGGCGGGGCTGGGTCTTCCCGATGAGGCCTACTACCGCGAGCCGCAGCATGCGGAGGTGCTCGCGGCCTATGAGGCACACGTGGCCCGCGTCGTGGCAGACGCCGAGCTCGCGGCCGATCCGGCGGAGTCCGCACGTCGCCTGGTCGCCCTCGAGACCCAGCTCGCGGCGCACCACTGGGACGCGGTGAAGGATCGTGAGGTGGAGCTCACCTATAACCCGATGACGTTGCCGGAACTCGCCGCATCGGCGCCGGGGCTGGACTGGCACGCCTGGGCCACAGCCACGGGTCTGCCTGAGGCCGCTCACAGCGACCTGGTGGTGCGGGAGCCGTCCTTCGCCTCAGGCGTGGCGTCCCTCTGGCAGACCGCGTCCCTGGCCGACTGGAAGCTCTGGGCATCCTTCCACCTGGTCCGCAGGTTCTCCCCCTACCTCCATTCGGCCGCAGTCCAGGAGAACTTCGATTTCTATGGACGGACGCTCACCGGCACGGAAGAGCTCCGTGAGAGATGGAAGCGCGGGGTATCCCTGGTGGAAGGGGCACTCGGGGAGGCCGTCGGCCGCGTCTATGTGGCACGCCACTTCCCCCCCGGCCACAAGGCCCGTATGGACACGCTGGTCCAGAACCTCATCGCGGCCTATCGGCGCTCCATCGGCGATCTGGAATGGATGACCGCCGATACCCGAGCTCGTGCACTGGCCAAACTGGACGCCTTCACGCCCAAGATCGGCTATCCGGCCACCTGGCGCGACTACTCAGCCCTGGTGATCGATCCGGAGGACCTGGTCGGCAATGTGCGCCGCTCCAACGAGGTCGACCACGCCTGGGAACTGGCGAAGATCGGCAAGCCGATCGACCGTGAGGAGTGGTTCATGACGCCCCAGACCGTCAACGCCTACTACAACCCCGGGATGAATGAGATCGTCTTCCCCGCCGCGATCCTCCAGCCGCCGTTCTTCGACCCGGAGGCCGATGATGCGGTGAACTACGGCGGGATCGGCGCGGTCATCGGCCACGAGATCGGGCACGGGTTCGATGACCAGGGGTCCAAGTACGACGGCCAGGGACGACTGTCCGACTGGTGGACTGCCACCGACCGCAAGGAGTTCGAGCGCCGGACGGCTGCGCTGATAGCCCAATACGACGCCTTCGTGCCGCAGCAGCTGGGCCCGGACGGGCCCCATGTCAACGGCGCATTGACCATCGGGGAGAACATCGGGGACCTGGGCGGCCTCTCCATCGCGATCCAGGCCTATGCGATCTCCCTGGAGGCGTCCGGAGGCACCCTGTCCAGCGCTCCGGTCATCGACGGGCTCACCGCCCTGCAGCGCGTCTTCCTGGGGTGGGCGCAGGTCTGGCAGACCAAGATCCGTGACGAGGCGCTCGTTCAGCGGCTCACGGTCGATCCGCATTCACCGGCCGAGTTCCGGTGCAACGGGATCGTTCGCAATCTGACCCAGTTCTATGACGCGTTCGACGTGACTGCCAGTGACAGCCTCTACCTGGCGCCTCGCGAGCGAGTGCGCATCTGGTAGCGCCCGCTCGCGCGGTCACCTGGTCGCTCAGTCGAAGACCGGGCCAGCGGTCCGGCTGCGCTTGATCTCGTAGAAGCCCGGGGTCCCCGCAACCAAGAGGCATCCATCCCAGAGCCTGCCTGCGGCTTCGCCACGCGGCGCCGGGGTGACGACTGGTCCGAAGAACGCCACCCCGTTGAACGCGACGACCGGGGTGCCCACGTCCTCGCCGACCTGGTTGATGCCCTCGGCGTGCGAGGCGCGCAGCTGCGCGTCATAGGCGTCGGTCGTCGCATAGCCGGCCAGGCTGGCGGGCAGGCCAACCTCGGCGAGAGCCTCGGCGAGAATCGTCGGATAGTCCTTGCGGCCTCCGGGGTGGATCCGCGTTCCGATCGCGTCGTAGAGCGGCTTCACGACCTGGTCGCCCTGCTCGATCTGAGCCGCCATCACGACCCGGACCGGGCCCCACGCCTGATCCAGAAGCTCCCGGTATGAAGCGGGAATGTCCTTGCCCTCATTGAGCACGGCCAGGCTCATCACGTGCCAGCGCACCGTGACGTCCCGGATCCGCTCGACTTCGCCGATCCATCGTGAGGTCATCCACGCCCAGGGACACAGGGGGTCGAACCAGAAGTCGGCGACCTGACCGGAGGCAGCGGGTGTCGTGGTGGCATCGCTCATGGTGGGTACTCCTCGGTACGAGACATGGTCGGGCAGGCGTGCTTCCCCTGACGGTATCGGATCGGCCCGGTACGGGGTGACAACGTGGCAGGATCATGAGGAGGGCCACCATCCCAGGCCCGACCAACACCGGAGCTAGGAGCGCTCGTGCCTGCTGAGAACCTGACCAGAACCGAAGCGACGCAGCGGGCTCAGCTCGTCAAGACGGATGCCTACGAGGTGTCTCTGGACCTGACGCAGGGCCCCGCCACGTTCGCCTCGGTGACCACCATCCGGTTCGCAGCAACCCCCGGTGCAGCGACGTTCCTGGACCTCGTCGCGCCGGTGGTCCACGAGGTCGTCCTCAACGGCACGGCACTGGATCCCGCCACGGTCTTCGCCGACTCCCGGATCCGGCTCGAGGGCCTGGCCGCGCACAACGAGGTACGCGTGGTGGCCGACGCCGCCTACATGAACACCGGTGAAGGCCTGCACCGGTTCGTCGATCCCGTCGACGACCGGGTCTACGTCTACACCCAGTTCGAGGTGCCCGACGCGCGCCGCGTCTATGCC
>JAATES010000400.1 GCA_015655615.1 Actinomycetales bacterium | reverse complement strand
CGCGCTCCGTGCCGACCCCGTACCAGGTCAGCCGGGGGCTGCCACCGGCAGACGTGAGCAGATCGAGCAGTGCGGGGATCGGGTTGGCAGTCATCTGGCGAGACTACGTCGTGATGGCATCCGGGAGCGCGGCGACGGCCGGAGTCGCCAGCGGACCGGCGCAGTGGGCCCCCGTCTGGCTTCCCATTTGACGGCACAAGATGACATAGGTGTAATTTCACTCTTAGGATGGTCTCGGTAGGTTCGCTCTCCGGCAGCCGCATGGCGACGTCCGAATGAGAACGAGAGCGGAATCCGGGGGCAGATTGCACCCACGTAGAGCCCGGAGGAGGTGGTACACGGATGTGGAACATCATGGATCCGAACGGACCGTTCCCCTCTCAGGCCGAGCAGGCTGCGCCGCCGGCTCCGGACAACGTCCTGGCGTTGCTCGGCACCACAGGCCGCGGCGATGACTCCCCGGAGTCCTGGCACGAGCGGGCTCTGTGTGCGCAGACCGACCCGGAGGCGTTCTTCCCCGAGAAGGGCGGGTCGACTCGCGAGGCCAAGAAGGTCTGCGTGGGATGCGAGGTCCGTACTGAATGCCTGGAATATGCTCTGTCCAATGATGAGCGGTTCGGGATCTGGGGCGGGCTGTCCGAGCGTGAACGTCGCAAGCTCAAGCGTCGCGCGATCTGAGCACGGGCCCAGGTGGCCTCGTCTGCATGACGGCCGACACCGTCCGGCTCGGCGGCGGTCACTGGCGGATTGGTGAGGGATGACGACACCGGTGGACGTGGAGTCCGGGGTGGGCGCGCCCGCGATCGCTGCGGTGATCGACCGCGAGGTCCTCGCTGTCGTGGTGGTGCGAGGCCCGTCCAGCCGTGCCCGTCGTACGGTGCGGTCCCTGCTGAATCAGACCCGGTTGCCGGGGCGCCTGGTGGTGGTCGATGTCGGTCCCGACGCCGCTGCGGACCCGACCAGCCCTGCCATGGTGGACGGGCTCGACCTCGACCCGCGCCTGGACATCGAAGTCCTCAGCCTCCCTGGCGCGAGGTCCTGGGGGACCGCGGTCTCGGCCGCCGCCGGGCAGCCGGAAGGCGGTGTGGCCCAGGCGGCGTGGCTCTGGACACTGCACGAGGACTCCGCGCCGTTGCCGGATGCCCTGGACAACCTTCGCCTGGCCGTGGAGCACGCGGATTCCGTGGCGGTGGCCGGTCCGAAGCAAGTCCGTTGGGGGGCCCCGGAGCAATTGATCGAGGTCGGCTATTCCCTCTCCCCCGGAGGGCGCCGCTTGACGGGCGTGGAACCGGGCGAAGTCGACCAGGGACAGCATGACGCGCGTGAGGACGTGCTCGCGGTCGGCCTGGCGGGTGCCCTCATCAGGTCCGAGGTCTGGTCGGCTCTGGGCGGGACCGACCCGATGTTCGGAGCGTTCCTGGACAGCGCAGACCTGTGCGTCCGGGCACGGCTGGCCGGGCACCGCGTCGTCGTCGTGCCCTCTGCCGTGGTCGAACACGCTCAGACCTCCCTCCACATGCCTTCCGGCACTGGTGCCCAGCCGCCCGACGACACGGCCGCTTCCTTCGGGCGCAGGCTCCGCTCGTGGCTGTACTTCCGTACCGTCCACGCCTCAGCGCTGACAGCAGCGTTGCTCGTGGTGTGGTTCGTCCTGTGCTCCCTGCCCCGGGCGCTGCACCGAGTCGCGATCAAGGAGCCGGGACAGGCCCTCGATGAGCTGGTCGCGCCGTGGTGGCTGATCGTGCGGCTACCGGCCGTCACGGCGGCGCGATGGCGCAACGCCCGGTCCTCCCAGTTGCCGAGGCGGGTGCTGGCCCCTTTGCGTGCGACCACGCGCGATGTCCTGGTGGCGGATCGTGACCGGAGACTGGCCCGTACGGCCATGCGACGCGCGGCGCGGCACGGCAGCGACCTCGATCGCGCCGAGCGATCCCGCACGGCCCGGCGACGCCGTGGTGGCCTGGTGGTGCTGGTCCTCGTCCTGGTGTCCCTGACGCTGCTGGTCATGCGTTCGCAGATCGCAGCGCTGTTCAGTGGCGAGCACCTCTCCGGCGGTGCCATGCTCCCCGCCTCGGGCAGCTGGGCGCAGTGGTGGTCGGCGGTGTCCTCGGGCTGGAACACCGAGGGGCTGGGCATGTCGGCGCCGGTGGATGCCTTGGTGACGTCACTGGCCCCCGCGATCGCTGTCGCGGGCGGAGATGTGCAGGAGGCCGTGAGCGGCCTGTACGTGCTCAGCATTCTGCTGGGCGGCCTGGGTGCCTGGTTCGCCGCCGGGGCGATCACGCGGTCGGTCGGAGTCCGCGTCTGGGCTGGCCTGGCCTGGGCGACAGTCCCGGTGGTCCTGGCATCCGCGACCTCGGGCAGGCTGGGCGGCCTGCTCGTCCATGCCACCCTGCCCTGGTTCCTCCTCGCGCTGGCTCGGGCACTCGGCCTGTACGGGGGCGACCGAGGGCTGCACACCCCGCGCGGCCCGCTGACAGGTCCGCCGCAGGGGTCGGTGACCGCCCTGGGTGCCGCGGGGCTGGCGCTGGCCCTGATCTGCTCGGCCGCACCGGTCCTGGTGGTGCCCGGACTGCTCGTCATCCTGGTGGCAGTGGTCGCGTCGCGCGGCCGTGCCCGACGCTCGATGCGCAGGGCTCTGTGGCTGGTTCCGCTCCCGGCCCTGTGCCTGCTGGCGCCGACGTTGCTGCGAGCCGTGGTCACCCGCGACGCGGGGGGCTGGCGGCTGCTGGTTGCAGATCCCGGAGGCATCGCCGGCTATGACTCCGTGACCGCCTGGCAGCGGCTGCTGGGGGTCCCGGCGCAGTTGTCCTGGTGGTCGGGTGTCCCCGGGGCGCTCCGCTATCTGCCCTGGGTGTGGGGTGGCGGGCTGGTCATCCTGGCCTTGGTGGGGCTGGCACGGGGGGGATCACGGTCCCGCCTGGCCAGGATCGGCGTCGTGCTGGTCGCATTCGGCGCGCTGACGGCCGCGGTCTCCGATGCGACGGTGGTGACGGTCTCTGACGGTGGGTCTGTCCAGGGCTGGCCCGGCCCGGGGGTCTCCCTCCTGACAGCCGGATTGCTGGCTGCCGCCATCTGTGGTGTGGACGGCCTGGGCAAGGCTGCAGCCCGCTATCCCTTCGGCTGGCGGCAACTCGGCGCCGGCTCCCTGGCGATCGTCTGCCTCGGCTTGCCCCTCATCTGGGGGGTGTCGGCT
>JAATES010000352.1 GCA_015655615.1 Actinomycetales bacterium | reverse complement strand
TCGACGGCCTGTTCGTGCACCATCACCAGGGCACGCCTGACGTGTCCCAGCGAATCGAACGCACCCCCCTTGATCAGCGATTCGATGGTCCGCTTGTTGCAGACCACGGCCGGGACCTTGTCGAGGAAGTCCGTGAACGAGGTGAAGGAGCCTTTGACCTCGCGTGCCGCGACGATCTCGTCGACGACGTTGGCACCGACATTGCGAATGGCCGTCAGACCGAACCTGATGTCATGCCCCACCGCGGTGAAGAGCGCGGAGGACTGGTTCACGTCGGGGGGCAGCACCGTGATGCCCATCCGGCGGCACTCCCCCAGGTACAGCGCCGACTTGTCCTTGTCGTCTTTGACCGAGGTCAGCAGCGCCGCCATGTATTCGGCGGGGTAGTACTCCTTGAGGTAGGCCGTCCAGTAGGAGACCAGTCCGTAAGCCGCCGTGTGCGCCTTGTTGAAGGCATAGTCCGCGAACGACTCCAGGACCTTCCACAGCGTCTTCTGCGCCATCTCCGAGTAGCCGTTGGCCGTCATGCCCCCGAAGAAGTCCGCCTGCTGCTTGTCGAGCTCGGACTTCTTCTTCTTGCCCATCGCGCGCCGCAGCACATCTGCCTGCCCGAGCGAGAAGCCCGCGACCTTCTGCGCGGTGGCCATGACCTGCTCCTGGTACACGATCAGACCGTAGGTACCGCCCAGGATCTCCGCGAGCGGCTCCTCTAGCTCCTGGTGGATCGGATCGATGGGCTGGAGCCCGTTCTTGCGCAGTGCGTAATTCGTGTGAGAGTTCACGCCCATCGGTCCGGGACGATACAGCGCCAGCACGGCGGAGATGTCCTCGAAGTTGTCCGGCTTCATCAGCTTCAGCAATGAGCGCATGGGTCCGCCGTCGAGCTGGAACACCCCGAGGGTGTCCCCGCGCGACAGCAGCTGATAGGTCCTGGCGTCGTCCAGGGGAAGGGTCTCCAGGACCAGCGGGTCCTTGCCGTTCGCCACGATGTTGTCGAGTGCGTCGTCCAGGATGGTGAGGTTGCGCAGCCCCAGGAAGTCCATCTTGATCAGGCCGAGCTTCTCGCAGGTCGGGTAGTCGAACTGGGTGATCACTGCGCCGTCCTGAGGCCGTCGCATGATCGGGATGATGTCGATCAGCGGATGGCTCGACATGATGACGCCCGCAGCGTGCACTCCCCACTGCCGTTTCAGCCCCTCGATGCCCCGAGCCAGCTCGACCACGTGCTGCGCGTCCGGGTCGGCGGTGTGCAGCTGGCGGAACTCGTCGGCTTCGGCGAACCGCTTGTCGGAGTCGTCGAATATCCCCGCCAGGGAGATGTCCTTGCCCATGATGGCCGGGGGCAGTGCCTTGGTGAGCTTCTCCCCCATGGCGAACGGCATACCGAGCAGCCGGGCCGAGTCCTTGAGCGCCTGCTTGGTCTTGATGGTGCCATAGGTCACGATCTGCGCGACCCGGTCCTCGCCATACTTCTCCGTGACGTACTTGATCACCTCGCCGCGCCGGCGCTCGTCGAAGTCGACGTCGAAGTCGGGCATCGAGACACGTTCCGGGTTGAGGAACCGCTCGAAGATCAGCCCGTGCTGCAGGGGGTCGAGGTCGGTGATGCGCATGGCGTAGGCGGCCATCGAGCCCGCGCCGGAGCCACGACCGGGGCCGACGCGGATGCCGTGGTCCTTGGCCCAGTTGATGAAGTCGGCCACCACCAGGAAGTACCCGGGGAAGCCCATCTGGATGATGACCTCGGTCTCGTAGTCCGCCTGCGTGCGTACCGCGTCGGGCACACCGTCGGGGTAGCGGAAGTGCAGCCCGGTCTCCACCTCCTTGACGAACCAGCTGGTCTCGTCCTCGCCCGGCGGGCAGGGGAAGGCGGGCATGTAGTTCGCTTGGGTGTCGAAGGTCACCTCGCACTGTTCGGCGACCAGCAGCGTGTTGTCGCACGCCTCCGGATGATCGCGCCACAGCTCACGCATCTCCGCTGCCGACTTGACGTAGTAGCCGTCGCCGTCGAAGGCGAACCGACTGCCCCCCTGCGCGTAAGTCGGCTCGGTCAGCGCCGACCCGGAGTTGATGGCCAGCAGGGCCTCCTGCGAGGAGGCGTCCTCGCGGCGCACGTAGTGCAGGTCGTTGGTGGCCAGCAGCGGAGCGTTGATGGCCCGGGAGACGTCGAGCAGCTGCTCGATCACCCGGCGCTCGATGTCCAGCCCGTGGTCCATCAGCTCGACGTAGTAGTTCTCCTTGCCGAAGACCTCCTGGAACTCTCCGGCAGCGCGCACGGCCTCGTCGTACTGGCCGAGGCGCAGCCTGGTCTGGACCTCTCCGGAGGGGCAGCCGGTCGAGGCGATCATGCCCTCGGCATAGCTCTGCAACAGCTCGCGATCCATGCGCGGCCACTTGCCCATCTGCCCGTCCAGGCTGGCCAGCGAGCCCATCCGGAACAGGTTGTGCAGCCCGGTGTTGTTCCGGGCCCACATGGTCATGTGCGTGTAGGAGCCCCGCGCCGACACGTCGTCGTCCGACTGGCTCCGGTCGCCCCAGGTCACACGCGTGCGGTCGTGCCTGCTGGTTCCGGGCGTCACATAGGCCTCGAGCCCGATGATCGGCTTGATACCCGCGGCCGTCGCCTTGGACCAGAACTCGAACGCCCCGAACAGGTAGCCGTGGTCCGTGGTGGCGATCGCCGACTGCCCCTGCCGTGACACCTCAGCGAACAGATCACCGAGGCGCGCGGCCCCGTCGAGCATCGAATACTCCGTGTGCACGTGCAGGTGGACGAAGTCATTCGCTGCGGAGGGCATAGAGACGATTCTAGAGCCGGCAGGCCCTCACTCAGGGCCGCTCTCACGGAGCAAGCCGAGGGCATGGCGCAGATCAGAGGGATACTCGCTGGTCGCCTCGAAGCGCTCGCCCGTGGCCGGGTGCGCGAAGCCCAGCCGCATGGCGTGCAGCCACTGCCGCTGCAGCTGGGCCTGATGTGCGAGCCGGGGATCGGCGCCATAGGTGAGGTCGCCCACCAGGGGATGACGCAACGCCGAGAAGTGCACCCGGATCTGATGGGTGCGACCGGTCTCCAGATGCACCTCGGCCAGCGTCGCCGACGGCAGCATCTCCAGGACCTCGTAGTGCGTGACGCTCGGCTTGCCGTCGGAGGTGACCGCGAAGCGGAAGTCCCGGCTGGGGTGGCGGCCGATCGGCGCGTCGATGGTTCCGACCGTCGGCTCCAGATGGCCTTGCGCCAGAGCGTGGTAGACCTTGTCCACGGTGCGTTCCTTGAAGGCGCGCTTGAGGACGCTGTAGGCGAGTTCACTCTTGGCCACGACCATCAGCCCAGAGGTTCCCGCGTCCAGACGGTGCACGATCCCCTGACGTTCCGGCGGTCCCGACGTGGCGATCTGGTACCCGGCGCCGGCGAGCCCGGACACCACGGTCGGGCCGGTCCAGCCCGGCGAGGGATGCGCGGCAACGCCGACCGGCTTGTCGACGACCACCAGGTGGTCGTCGTCATAGACGATCCGCATCCCCGGAATCGGCTCGGGACGAGTCACGGGACCGCTCCCGGGACGCTCCGGCAGATCGACCTCGAGCCACCCGCCGGGAGTCAGCCGGTCGGACTTGCCGAGCATGGCTCCGTCGAGCCGCACTCCGCCTCCCGCAGCGATGTCTGCCGCCGCAGTGCGTGACACCCCGAGCAGGCGGGCCAGCGCCACATCGACGCGTTCACCCGACAGTCCCTCGGGAACCGGCAAGGTCCGGGTCGGGCTCACGAACGACGGCCGTCGAGGCCGATGCCCCGGAACGTGAGGAGGATGGCGATGCCCGCCGCCACCACGATGGCGATGTCAGCCACGTTGCCAATGAACACGTGGTAGTCGATGAAGTCGACCACATGGCCTCGGCCCACTCCCGGGGAGCGGAACAGCCGGTCGATCAGATTGCCGATGGCGCCGCCGAGGAGCAGCCCCAGCGTCGTCGCCCAGGCCTTTGACCGAAGTCGGCGCGCGAAGACGATGACTGCGACCACGACGGCGACGGAGATCACGGTGAGAACTCCGGTCGCAGAGCTCCCCAAGGACAAGGCCGCACCCGGATTGAACGTCAGGTTCAACCGCAGCAGGTCACCGAGCAGCGGCCGCGGGCCATCGGCTGGGTCCAGCGACGTCAGCGCCCACCATTTCGTGAGCTGGTCGATCACGACGGTGACGAGCACGACGGCGGCGAGCAGTGGCAGCGGGGATCGCCGCCGTGGCTCGGAATCCCCGCTCATCTAACGGCGCTCCTCGCGCTGTTTGCAGGCTACGCACAGTGTGGCGCGCGGAAACGCCTGAAGCCGGGCCTTGCCGATGGCCAGTCCGCACGACTCACAGGTCGCATAGGTGCCCAGGCGAATGCGCTCCAGCGCGTGCGCATTCTGAGCCAGCAGATCCTTGGTGTTGTTGAGCATGGACAGTTCATGCTCGCGTTCCAAGGCAGACGATCCGGAATCGGCCTGGTCGTCCCCGGCACCGTCACCGGAGTTCCGCAGCAGCTCTGAGAGTCCGCGGTCCGCGTCGGTCAGCTCCTGCTGCAGCCGCGTGTTCTCGGCGATGAGCTGGTGCGCGATCTCTTCCAGCTCGGCCAGCGTCCACGGCTCTTCACCGTCGCGCACGATGAAATCGGCAGCGCTCGCACGCAGGTTCGGGAATCGCTCGCTGGCCGTCGCGGACTCGGCTGGATCGTTGGGGGTCATTCACGCGGCTTTCATGTTGTGGCTCGTGACAGCGTCCGGTCGGGTGAGAACAGATCAGATGGCACACGTGCGTGCGTCGGAACCAGTCGGAGCGCGCCACTCTCCCTGAGTGACAGGGCAGGCGCGCTCCGACAGGACTAGCGGTCGAGCATAGGTCACAGCGAGGCTGTGCTGGAACCCGCCCGCTCACCGTGCAGATCACCCAGCAGGCCCTCGAGGTAACCCTCGAGCCGGCTTCGGTAGTCCCGCTCGAAGGACTTCAGCTCCTCGATCTTGGTCTCGAGCAGACTACGCTGCTGCTCCAGTTTGCTGAGCGTCTGCGCTGACGTGTCCTCGGCCTCCCGGATGATCCGGGTGCTCTCGGCGTGTGCCTCGGAGACGATCCTCGCACCCTCCTCCTGACCCGCACGCACGTGGTCGTCGTGGAGCTGCTGCGCGAGCTGGATGATCCCGGTCGCAGCCTCCGGCTCCGCCGAGACCTCGACAGCAGGGGTGCTCACGGACTCCTGCGCGGACAGCGCCGTCGCCAGCTCGGCCTCGAGGTCGCGGGCCTTGGCGGCAGCTTCCTCGGCCGCAGCCTGAGCTTCCGCCAGCTTCGCCTCAGCTGCGGCAGCCTTCGCCTCTG
>JAATES010000101.1 GCA_015655615.1 Actinomycetales bacterium | reverse complement strand
GCACAGCACCGCGGCCGATCTGGCGTCCTTGGGAGCCAATGCGATGACCGGACAGGGTGCCGGGAAGTCACCGGACGGGCTGTGCACGGTCGTCGGCTCCGCGAGGTCGACGAACCAGGTTCCCGGCAGGTCCTTGGGGTACGTGGCGTAGTTGTCCCCGCCGACGAACGTCTTCACCAGCTGCGGCGTGCATCCGGACTGACTGAGCCCCACCATCGAGGCCGTCCCCTTGCCGGTGACGATGATGCGTTGAAGGGCCGTGACCTTCGTGCGGCCGGTGACGTCGGTCGTCTTCCAGGTTGCTCCGGAATCGGTGGTCAGCTGAGGCGAGGCGACGGAGGCCGGACAGGAACCCGTGGTCGCACGCCAGGCCGTAGTGGCGTCGAGTGCCGCAATCAGGCGGGTCGGGGAAATCGCGGTGGTCGATGACCGAGCGGATGCCGACGGATCCGGCGACGGTGACGGATTCGTCACGGAGAAGGTGGGGATGGGATGCGGGCTCCTCCCCGAGACCCCGCTGTGACCCGTCCCGAGGGCGAAGGCGATGAGGACCGCATCCACCACGAGGAACACGATCACAGCGATGTAGATCCACAGGCCGCGACGGGAGGAATCCTTCGGTGCCGAACGACCGCGGAATCGCGCCATCATGACCGAGCTCCCGCCGCGATGAACCCGGAGACGATGGCGGAGGTCGCGGCGTCGACGGCCAGGCCGACACGATCGTAGACGTCCTGCGACCGTCGATAGGGGTCTTCGATGTCGTCTTGCCTCGGGTCCGAGGGCGGTGGCGTCTGACCCCTCAAGGCCGCGATGGCGGCCAGGAATGCGCGAATGGTGGGCGCTTCGACAGGCGAGGCACCGCTGACCAATCTGGCGAACTCGTTGATGGTATAGCTGTAGCGGGCGGCGAGGGGATGGAGCGAGACCGTCTCACCGCGGTGCTCGCGCGTGGCTGTCAGCACGAGGTCGACACCGGCCACCAGCTCCGCGGTGAGCTGCTGCGGGCGATGCCCGCTCGGATCACCGCCGTAGCGCAGCGAGAGGTCCTCGGCCTGCCGTGTCATCCTGTCGCCCACCGTTGCGTAGGTCCCCGCACTGCGCACGGTGACCCGGACGGCGGCGGCGGCGAAGCGGCTCCGAAGGAGCTGCTCCGCCAGCGGGGAACGGCAAATGTTGCCGGTGCAGACCACCAGGATCGAGGTCACGCCGACGATCTCGTTCGCTTGAACTTGGGCTTGTGGACGTCGGCCACCTCGTCGTTGTACCCGTAGCCGTAGCCGTAGCCGTACCTGGCATAGCCGTAGGCATCGGGTCCCTTGGTCGGCAGCATCGTGAGCACCAGGCCGGAGATGGACGCACCCACGTTGCCCAGTGCGGCGACGGCCCCCTTGAGCTGGTTCTTGTGCGTCCGCCCGGCGGCGACGACGACGATCGCCCCGCCCACCTTCTTGGCCAGGATGGCCGCATCGGTCACCGGCAGCAGCGGCGGGGCGTCGAAGATCACGGCATCGAAGGCGCGGCCGAGCTCCTCGATCACGTTCTCCATGCGCAACGACCCGAGCAGCTCACTCGGATTCGGAGGGATGTGGCCCGCCGGGAGCACGAAGAGCTGGGCCTTGCCCCACGGCTGGATCACGTCCTTTAGCGCGACGCGGCCGATGAGGATGTCCGTCAACCCGACCGCGCCTTCGATGCCCATGTAGTCCGCGATCTTGGGACGCCGTAGATCGGCGTCGACCAGCAGCACCCGCGCCCCGGCATCCGCGAGGGCGATGGAGAGATTGGCGGCCGTGGTGCTCTTGCCCTCGCTCTCGATGGATGACGTGATGACGAAGGTCCGCTCCACCCGATCGGCGTCGAGGAACTGCAGGTTGGTACGCAGGGTGCGAAACGACTCCGCACGCGGGCTGCGCGGGTCGACCTGGACGATGAGCGGACGCTCCTTGGCCTTCGAATCGAAGACGATGCCGCCCAGAACGGGGACATCGGTGATCTGTTCCACGTCACGCTCGTTGCGGATTCGTGTCTCCAGCGTCTCCCTCAGCACGGCGATCCCCACACCGAGGGCCAGACCGATCAGCAGGCCGAGCCCGACGTCGAGCGGGACGTTGGGGCTCACCGGCTTCGATGGCACGGTAGCCTCCTGTACCCGGGTGAGCTTCACGGGACTGACCGCATCCGCGGCGTCCGAGGTCTCGATCTGCTGCACGACCGCCGTGAGGCTTTGAGACGCGGCATTGGCGATATCGGCGGCAGTCACCGGGTCGGAGTCGGTGACCGAGATCTCGATGATCGACGTGTTCACCGTCGCCGATGCGGTGATCCGGGAGGAGAGCTGAGCTTCGGTAATGCCGAGATGAAGCGAGGCGATGACCGGCAGCAGGACGATCGGCGTCGAGACCAGCTGCGTGTAGGTGGTCACCCGCTGGGTGGTGAAGTTGTTCCCCTGAACGAGATCCGAGGTGGTGTCGGCGCCCTGGGTGGAGACGAAGACCTTGGAGGAGGCGTTGTACTGCGGGGTCTGGACGATCGCGAAGGCGGCGGCGGCGCCCACACCGACAAGCACGAGAAGAAGGATGAGAATCCAGCTCTTGCGCAAAATGCGAATGTAGTCGCGAAGTTCCACTCGGCGGCCTTCCCTCAAAGGTGTGGTGCACAACCCGTCACTGAGTCGCCTCTTATGTTGTCATAATCGTCGGCTGCTGTGGCGCCACCGGTGTCCACAGGCGCTAGTTTGGCTGAATGACACCGTCGAGCGGACAGCCCGTACGACCACGATGGGGGCTGATGGACGCCGCGATCGGCCTGATCGTGACGATTGCGCTGCTGCTCGTGACGAGCGCCGCTCTCACCCGGTCCTGGATCACAGACCCGAACCTCGCGCTTCTGCTCAGCTACCTCGTCGCCTGGGTGCCCCTGCTCGGAGCCG
>JAATES010000109.1 GCA_015655615.1 Actinomycetales bacterium | reverse complement strand
CGACCCGCTCCTGTTCCAGTGTCGCCAGAACGGCATCGATGCCACCGTTCTCCACAGTGGGGTGGTACCGCGCGGTGCTGAGAAGCGTCCCGCCGAGCGGCAGGGTGTTGCGGATCGAGTCGCGTGACAACGGCATGACATCGCCGTCGACCAGTCCCTTCCACCCATTGCGGAAACCCACGATCGAGTGACCATAGCTTCCGAGTCCGTGCTTCACGACCGCACGAATGGCAGCGTTGAGTCCGGGGCAGTCGCCCCCACCGGTGATCAGGCCGATCTGCATGCATCTCTCCTCGACGTCATCGGACCCAGGCGCTCGCCTGCGGTCTTCCTCACCCAGCCTACCGACCGCCGACGAGCGCCCAGGGAGCGAACGTCCTGATTGCCCTGCTTGCAGGCACAATATGGTGCATGACCCCACATGGTGAGCCCAGTGCACCACCCTCCGGATTCCACGGCTACCGGCAGGTGCCCGCCGAGCAGACGGATGCCGCGGGGCGCCGGTGGTGGGATGAGAATGCCCAGGACTACCTCGCCGACCATGCCGAGTTCCTGGGCGACGCGGACTTCTGCTGGGGTCCCGAAGGACTGCGCGAGTCCTCGGCCCACCTCCTGGGCCCTGTGGACACACTCACCGACGGCGAGGTTCTCGAGATCGGCTCGGGTGCCGCACAATGTTCCCGCTGGCTGCGTAGCCAGGGAGTCAGGGCCACCGCCAGCGACATCTCCGGCGCGATGCTCGCGCACTCGGCCCGACTCGACCAGCGCACCGGGATCGACGTGCCGACGGTTCGCGCTGATGCCAGGGACCTTCCGTTCGTCGCGGGATCGTTCGACGTCGTGTTCTCGTCCTACGGGGTGATCCCGTTTGTCGCCGATGCCGCGCGAGTCCATGGCGAGGTCGCACGGGTGCTTAGACCTGGCGGCCGCTGGGTGTTCTCGCTGACCCATCCGATCCGCTGGGCGTTCCCGGACGTGCCGGGACCTGCGGGGCTCACCGTCAGTCGCTCATACTTCGACCGCGCGCCCTACATCGAGACCGATGCCGCCGGCGCCGTCACCTACGCGGAATACCACCGTACGCTCGGCGACCACATCCATGACCTCACCACTGCCGGATTCGCCCTCGATGACCTCGTCGAACCATCGTGGCCCGAGTCGAACGCCTCGACCTGGGGAGGGTGGAGCCCGCTACGCGGCGCTGTGCTGCCGGGGACCGCGATCTTCGTGGCACACAGACGAGACTGACGCCAGCACGAGGATTCAGTGACCGGCGTCCTGCCAGTTGGCGCCGACGCCCACCGAGACATCGAGCGGGACCGAGAGCCGGGCGGCACCTGCCATCTGTTCCCGGACCAGCGACTCCACCTGGTCGAGCTCGCCGTCGGCCACCTCGAGAATGAGCTCGTCATGGACTTGTAGCAAGAGGCGAGACTGTAACTGCCGCCTTTCCAGCTCTGCTGCCACTCCGAGCATGGCCAGTTTGATGAGGTCCGCAGCGCTGCCCTGAATGGGAGCGTTGAGAGCCATACGCTCGGCGATCTCACGCCGTTGCCGGTTGTCCGAGGTGAGATCGGGAAGATAGCGGCGCCGCCCCAGGATGGTGGCGGTGTAGCCCACGGCACGGGCCTCCTCGACGACTCCCGTCAGATAGTCACGCACGCCGCCGAAGCGGGAGAAGTAATCCGTCATGAGAGCGGAGGCCTCGGGCACGTCGATGCCCAGCTGCTTGGACAGCCCGAAGGAGGAGAGGCCATAAGCGAGACCGTAGGACATCGCCTTGATCTTGGAGCGCATCGCACCGGTCACCGCTCCGGTGGGGACTCCGAACACCCGCGAGCCTACGTAGCTGTGAAGATCCTCACCGGAGCGGAACGCCTCGATGAGACCCACATCGCCTGAGAGGTGCGCCATGATCCGCATCTCGATCTGGCTGTAGTCCGCCGTCAACAAGGTCTCGTAATGCGTCCCGACGACGAACGCCCGTCGGATGCGACGCCCCTCGGTCGTCCGGATCGGGATGTTCTGCAGATTCGGATCCGTCGAGGACAGCCGCCCCGTGGCCGCGACGGTCTGCTGGAACGTCGTGTGGATACGCCCATCGGCCGCTACCGAGCGCAGCAGGCCCTCGACCGTCTGCCGCAACCGCGTGGTGTCCCGATGCGCGAGCAGGTGTTCCAGGAAGGGATGTCCGGTCTTGGCGAAGAGCTCGCTGAGGGCGGCCGCATCCGTGGTGTACCCGGTCTTGATCTTCTTGGTCTTGGGCATTCCCAGCTGATCGAAGAGCACCTCTTGCAACTGCTTCGGCGATCCGAGATTGACCTCGCGCCCGATGACGTCGAAGGCTTCCTGGGCGACCTGAGCCGACTGGGAGCCGAATTCG
>JAATES010000035.1 GCA_015655615.1 Actinomycetales bacterium | reverse complement strand
GGTGAAGCCGCCATTGTTGCCTGGAACCAGCTTGCTGGGGGTGTAGATGTACGGCTTGATGATGCTGGTCTTGTCCACGGTCGACACCGGGGTGACAGTGCTGCTGCCGAACGACGAGTCGTAAGGCAGGTAGTAAAGACCAGCGCCATCGCCATTGACATCGGTGTACCCGCCATCGCTCGGCGTTCCCGTGAAGGCAACGGTGAAGGCGACCTCCTTGGCCGTGCTGGTCGGCAGCGAGATGACTGCGGGCAGCGCGCCCACGGCCGGGGTCGAGAAGGCGCCGGGTGCCGGGGCCGCCAATGCGGCGGGGCTTCCCGTCAGTGCTGCGCCGGCGACGAGTGCAAGCGCCGTCGCCAAGGTGGCGGTACGAGTGATGCGGGTGGTCATGGAGTGTTTCCTCTCACAGGGGGTGTCATCCGGGCCTGGGTTCAACAAGAACCTCTCGACGAGTCATAGGATCCTCACAGCTTTCATGAGGGGCCCTAGACCCTTTTGTCCAGCCTACGGGTATATTGTCCAGCCGCAACCGAAGGGCACTCAGCGAGACGCCTCCGCAAGTTCGGGATCATGAGGTCACACCGCTACGAGGCGTACGATTTTTGCGTTGCGCAGGACCGGATGGCAGGATGACGACATGCGAGCTGTGGCGTTGAGCATTATTGGCACGCGCATCTGAGCTAGAACGGCCCGGATGCGCAGACCTCCCGACGCCTCGGGGGGTTTTTTTGTTGCTCCGGACCGGAACCGACCGATCTTGATCAGCCGTCCGCGCCCCGCGGCCCAGGCAAGGAGAGCTACGACGATGAGCTTTCAGGTGTACGACACGACGCTGCGCGACGGTGCCCAGCAAGAGGGGATGAACCTCTCGGTCACGGACAAGCTGGCGATCGCCGTGCTGCTGGACGACCTCGGTGTGGGGTTCATCGAAGGCGGATGGCCGGGAGCCATTCCCAAGGACACCGACTTCTTCTCCCGTGCGACCCGCGAACTGCAGCTGCAGCATGCGGTGTTGGCGGCCTTCGGGTCGACGCGTAAGGCGGGGATCCGGGCGGTGGAGGACCCGCAGGTCCGGGCGCTCCTCGACTCCCTCGCACCCGTGGTCACTCTCGTCGCCAAGTCGGATGTCCGGCACGTCGAACGGGCATTGCGGACTACACCCCAGGAGAACCTGGCGATGATCCGTGACACCGTGGCATTGCTCACCGCCGAGGGAAGGCGTGTCGTCGTCGACGCCGAGCACTTCTTTGACGGCTACCGGTTCGACGCCGCTTACGCGCGCGAGGCCGTCGTGACGGCCTTCGAATCCGGAGCCGAAGTCGTCACGCTCTGTGACACCAACGGTGGCATGCTGCCGGGCTGGATCAGCGAGATCGTCGGCGAACTGCGCGAGAAGACTGGAACCGGCACGGCGGAAGCCATCTTGGGAATGCATGCCCACAACGACAGCGGCTGTGCCGTGGCCAACACGTTGGCCGCGGTCGAGGCGGGCGCACGCCATGTGCAGGGCACGATCAACGGCTATGGCGAGCGCACCGGCAATGCCGATCTGGTCACAGTGGTCGCGAACCTGGAGCTCAAGCACGGCACGGACGTTCTCAGCGGTCGCCTCCATGAGGCGACCCGGATCGCTCACGCCATCAGCGAGATCACGAACATATCGCCATATGGACGCCAGCCCTACGTGGGCGCCAGCGCCTTTGCGCATAAGGCGGGCCTGCATGCCAGTGCCATCAAAGTAGACCCGGACCTCTACCAGCATGCCGATCCGACCTTGGTGGGCAACGACATGCGCATGCTGGTCTCGGAGATGGCAGGCCGGGCTTCCATCGAGCTCAAAGGCCGCGAACTGGGGTTCGACCTCACCGGCCGCCCTGAGGTCCTGACAAGGATCGTGCAGCGTGTCAAAGAGGCCGAAGCTCACGGCTACACCTTTGACGCGGCGGACGCGTCCTTCGAGCTGCTACTGGTCGAGGAACTCGACGGAGCCCGTCCGCAGTACTTCGCGGTGGAGAGCTGGCGCACCATCGTTGAACGCGTGGGCCCGCGTGGCACTGCCGCACAGGCCGAGGCAACCGTGAAACTGAGGGCGGGTGGCGAGCGGATCGTCTCCACCGGAGAAGGAAACGGCCCGGTCAATGCCCTGGACCATGCCTTACGGTCGGCGCTGCTGCGGGTCTACCCGGAGATCGCGGAATTCGAGCTGATCGACTTCAAGGTTCGGATTCTGGACCAGACCCATGGCACGGACGCGATCACCCGGGTTCTGGTGGAGACGACGGACGGTCAGGACAGCTGGTCGACCGTGGGCGTCGGACCGAACATCCTGGAGGCCTCGTGGGAGGCGGTCACCGACTCCGCGATCTACGGGCTGCGCCGTCGCGGGATCATTCCCCGCTGACTACTTCCAGGCTAAATCGACCCGGGTGCCGGAGAGCCTCTCGGTTGCGCGGTCGATGATCGCCGCCGTCGCGGGGCCAAGGTCCGAGCGCGGGTGAATCACGATGGACACGGAGTAACGGGCGGAGCCCGCAAGGTCGCCAGGAATCAGGTCCCGATTCCCGGGCTTGGCTATTCCGGTGAGGGCGGCGTCGAGGGCTGCCCTCGCCACCCGTGCGGTTCGGGTCTGCGGACTGGTCAAGGGCAGCTTCACCGTCGTGGACAGTGCGGCTTCAGAGGGATCCCAGCTGAACACGGGGTCGGCGATCTTGGGGTCCTCCTCGGGGTCGTCCTCAACGTCCGGCGGGTTCGCGCCATCGGTGACAGTGATCGGGATCGACGTCCCCAGTCTCTCCGAGAAGATCTCGACGGTGCGTTCTTCCAGAGGTCCCAAGTGCCGATCACTGGGCTCGATCTGCAGGCGCACGCCGGCATTCTGGGTTCCCTCGGGGATCGATTCTGCCACGACACCTGCCTGGATGGCGGTCACCACGGCGACGATCCCTGTGGTCAGGCGGTCGGCGCTCTCGTGGTCTTCAGGCCGGAGCGTGTCGTGGACCAGGTGCACGATGACGACGTGACCCTCGCTGTCCCACGACTCAGAGGCCAGTTCGGGCAGGGCCGCGGTCGCCGGTCGCCGGGAGAACAGTCGTTTCATGCCATGACTCTGACGCACAGGGGCGTCTCGGAGCAAACCGGCGGACCTGAGTCCCACACGGTCAGTACGACACCGCCGGTCGCCGCCCGAACACGGCCGTGCCAAGTCGCACCATGGTCGCGCCGGATGCCACGGCCCAATCGAGGTCGCCTGACATCCCCATGGACAGGTCGTGAGCACGTTCGGTGCCGGGCAGCCCGCTGTGCCACACCGTATCGCGCAGTGCCCGGAGGCGGTCGAACCCGGCGATCACGACCGACGAGTCGGCACTTCTGGCGCCGACGGTCATGAACCCGGCCAAGGTCAGCTCGGGCACGTCGGCGATCTGTTCCGCCAACGAGACGCCGTCCCGGGGATCGACACCGCTCTTGGCCGATTCTCCTGAGACGTTCACCTGCACCATGACGGGGAGGGGAGCGCTCGCAGTGGTGCGCCGGGCCAGCCGGTGCGCAAGGTCGAGGGACGCAACGGTCTGGATGCACGCTCCGGCCAGTCCAGGCGTGCCCAGTGCTGTGAGCGCGGCCGAGATCTTATTGCTCTGGAGCGGGCCGATGAGGTGCGCGGCGACGCCCAGCTCTGCGAAGACCCCGGCTTTGGCAACCAACTCCTGTACGCGGTTCTCACCCACGGCCGGTTCGATGCCGCAGTCGCGGGCGGCGAGGACTGCGGCGCGAACGGCAGCCGGAGGCTGGGTCTTCGTCGCCAGGAGCAGAGCCACGGAGTCCGGACTGCGATCTGCGGACGCCATCGCTGCCCAGAGACGTTGGCAGGCGTGCCGGACGCGAGGGCCGATGAGGGCGAGATCCTGCTCGGACCCCGTGATATGCGCCTCACCCCGGGTCTCAGGCACGCGCGATCTCCGCAATCAGAGCTGAGGTGAGGGACACCAGATCCTGGGGGGCGAGCCCGATGTCGAGTCCGCGACGGCCGGCCGAGACGACAACGTGCTGATGCGTGAACACGCTCGAGTCGAGCACCGTGGGGTGGACGAGTCGCTGTCCCAGCGGGGAGATCCCGCCGACCACATAGCCGGTGGCCCGTTCGGCCTCGGCCGGATCGGCCAGCGCCGCTTTCTTCCCGCCCACAGCCCGCGCCAGCAGCCTCAGATCGAGCTTGCCGCTGACGGGGACGACCCCGACCACGAGTCGCCCATCCACCTTGGCGATCAGCGTCTTGTACACCCGCTCGGGGTCGATGCCCAGGACGGCGGCTGCCTCCGCGCCATAGCCCAGCGGAGTGGCAGGATCGTGCTCATAGGCATGAACGGTGTGTGCAGTGCCCGTGCGATCGAGAAGGGTCAGCGCCGGGGTCCCGCCGGGTGCGGTCTTCTTGTGCGTCACTGCGACGCTCCTTTCCCAGGTCGACTCCACGGTAGCCGACCCCATGGTGGCGATCATCGTGTGCTGCGAGAACCGAGGCTCACCCGGAATGCGGTCCGACGGCCAGGATCTGCAGCACGACCACGCCTGCTTCATCGCTGGCGTCGAGATCGATCTGCGCTGTGATCGCCCAGTCGCCGGTGTGGTCCGGATCGTCGAGAACCTGCCGCACGAGCCACCGGCGCGGATCGCCGTCGACCGATTCCGTGATCTGCACCAGCTGCGGGCCGCGGGCGGCTGCATCGAATCCGATGGCGTCATCGCCGTACTCCTCTAACATCGGGTTCAGCGCGTCCGCCCAGGTATCGCCGTCCCAGCCACCGGCTCCGTCGAGAGCGCCGAGTGCGGCGTACCTCTCGCGTGCGGCCAGCTCGACCCGGCGGAACATGGCGTTGCGGACCAGCACGCGGAAGGCCCTGGCGTTGCCGGTCACCGGACGCGCGGGCGCCTCCTCGCCGGTCCCCGCCAGCGGCCCGTCCCCGACGAGGCCATCGGCGTCGTCGTCGACAGGATTGGCCAGGCGTTCCCACTCGTCGAGCAGGCTGGAGTCCACGCCGCGGACCAACTCGCCAAGCCATTCGACCACGTCTTCGACCTCCTCGGTCCGGTGGTCGGCCGCCACGGTCTGACGCAAGGCCCGGTAGGCGTCGGCGAGGTAGCGCAGGACGACTCCCTCGGTGCGTTCCAGACCGTAGGTCGACACGAACTCGGTGAAGGTCGCCGCCGTCTCCAGCATGTCGCGGACCACGGACTTGGGGCTGAGCTCAAGGTCGGCGACCCAGGGATTGGTCCTCTTGTAGGTGGCGAAGGCCGGGGCGAGCAGGTCGTCCAGCGGCTTGGGCCAGGTGACGTCCTCGAGCGCGGCCATGCGCTCGTCGTAGTCGTAGCCCTCCGCCTTCATGGCGCCGATGGCTTCGCCCTTGGCGGCGCGCTGTTGTCCGTACAGGACCTGGCGGGGATCGTCGAGGGTGGCCTCGATGACGGAGACCACATCGAGGGTGTGGGTCGGGGAGTCGAGTGCGAGAAGGTCCTGTGCTGCCAGGGCGAAGGGCGACAGCGGCTGATTCAGCGCGAAGTCGTCGGGCAGGTCCCGGGTCAATCGCACGACGGGACGGGGCTTCCCGCCGGCATCGCGCACGGTGGTGTGGGAGAGCAGCTCCGTCTGGCGCAGGGACCGATAGATCTGGAGGGTGCGCCGCACGTGGGCGCGTTTCTGGGCTTCGTTGTCATGGTTGCTGGTCAGCAGGTGTGCCATGACCTGGACTGGATCGGTCGTCGGATCGCGGCGGGCACGTGCGAGCACGTTGAGGACCATGGCGTGATTGACCGCAAAGTGGCTGGTCAGGGGTTCGGGGTCGGCGTCGCGAAGGCGCTCGAAGGTCTTGTCGGTCCAGTTCACCGACCCTTCGGGGGCCTTCTTCCGGACGATCTTCTTCAGCTTCTTCGGGTCGTCGCCAGCCTTGGCGAGGGCCTTGCGGTTCTCGATGACGTGCTCGGGAGCCATGACGATCACCTCGCCCAGGGTGTCGTACCCGGCCCGGCCCGCTCGCCCCGCGATCTGGTGGAACTCCCGTGCCGTGAGGTGTCGCATGCGCTCGCCGTCGAATTTGACCAGGGACGTGAACATGACCGTGCGGATCGGCACGTTGATGCCGACTCCCAGGGTGTCCGTGCCGCAGACCACCTTGAGCAGCCCACGCTGTGTCAGCCGCTCGACCACGCGCCGGTACTTGGGCAGCATGCCGGCGTGGTGGACGCCGACCCCGTGGCGCAGGAATCTGCTCAACGTCTTTCCGAAGCCGGAACCGAAGCGGAAGTCACCCAGCTCATCGGCGATCTGATCGCGTTCGGCACGCGAGGCCACCGTCATGCTGAGCAGGGACTGAGCGCGTTCGACCGCGTCCTTCTGCGTGAAATGGACCACGTAGACCGGTGCGCGATGCGTCGTGACCAGTTCCTCGATGACCTCTCCGAGCGGTTCGACGACGTAGTCGTAGCTCAGCGGCACCGGTCGCTGGGTACTGGTGATCTCTGCCACTGCTCTGCCGCTGCGGGTCTCCAGGTCTTCGCGGAACCGGGTGGTGTCGCCCAGCGTGGCGGACATCAGGAGGAACTGTGTGCGAGGCAGTTCCAGCAAGGGAACCTGCCACGCCCAGCCTCGTTGCGGATCGGCGTAGAAGTGGAACTCGTCCATCACCACCTGGCTGATGGCATCGCGTCCAGTGTCCGTGCCGCCCCGGCGCAATGCCACATTGGCCAGGATCTCGGCCGTGCAGCAGATGATGGGGGCGTGGGCGTTGACTGCCGAGTCGCCCGTCATCATCCCGACGTTGGCCGAGCCGAACAGGTGGACGAGGGAGAAGAACTTCTCGCTCACCAGGGCTTTGAGGGGCGCCGTGTAGTAGGTCCGACCGCCGGTGTGCGACTGGAACGCGGCCAAGGCGGCGAAGTGTGCCGCTGCCGCCACCAGTGACTTGCCGGAGCCGGTGGGCGTGGCCAGGATGACGTGCGAGCCGGTGACCAGCTCCATGACTGCCTCTGCCTGGGCGTCGTAGAGCTCGAATCCGGCCTCGGTCGCCCATGCCGTGAACCCGTCGTTGAGCTGATCGGGATCGGGTGAGCGGCCGGACGTCGCAGGCGGCAGGTGTGCGGCGAGCGGGGCCGGACGGGGCGTGACTCCAGGAATAGACATCGCGACCATTCTCGCACCCGGCGCCCATCCTCCGGCGGCTGGGCCGGGCGTGGGAAGTGGGGTCAAGCGTGGGCGGCTGGGCCGGACGTGGACGGTGGGCCGGCCGTGCGCGGAGAGGCTGTCGCTAGCGGTGCGCCGAGAGCACCGCATCACACACCGCCAGCAGGCGGATGCGCAGTCGGCCGGCGCGATCCGAGAACTCGCGCTGGCGTCGTACATACTCCGCCCGGCCGGCCGCGGTCTCGATGGCGACCACTCCATAGCCGCGTGAGCGGACATCGTAGGGAGAGGCCTCCATATCGAGCACGCGAATGTCGCGGGCCAGCTCCAGGCAGTCCAGCAGCAAGGCGCCGGGCACTGCCGGCCCGAGCTTGGTCGCGATGCGCAGCAGGTCCATGTTCGCGTGCAGGCAGCCAGGCTGCTCGAGGTCCAGCCGGGTGTCCGGCTCCGGGTGCAGGGCGTTGCGCGGTCTGGCCTCCGGGGTGAAGAACCGGAAGGCGTCGAAGTGAGTGCAGCGGAGTGGATGCGCTTCGACAACCGCGTCGGTGCCGGACTGTCCAAGGCGCAGCGGCAGCGCGTGGCGATGCGTGCGCTGGCGGTAGACCATCGCCCATTCGTGCAGTCCCAGGCAGCCCAGAGCGGGCGGGCGCGAGGCTGTGGATGTGAGCAGCGAGGCGATCCACTCGACTCCCGCACGGCGATCTGCCAGAAAGCCTGCCGCATCGAACATCACCGTGCCGGTCCGGCCCGCCGCGGTGGCCTCCTGGCGGTACCACCGCCAGGAGCTGCGCTCAGCGAGGTGAGGGGCTGGCGCAGACAGGGCGACTCCGACTCCGGGATGCCAGCGACGTACGAGGCCCGGGCGCAGCGGGTAATAGGTGTACAGAAAGTCCTCGACCTCATCTGGTTGCCCGCTGCGTTGTCGATTCCGCCGGGCGGCGGTGAGGCTGTCCGCCCGCTCCTGATGCGCCGACTCCAGCGCGAGCCACTGCTGAACCGGCAGCAGAGTCATGGTGTCCACATGAGGAGGCTACTCGTCTGGGAAGGCGCACTCGAGGCTGGAGTGACGTGCGGGGCTGTGGATAAGGTCCGGTCCGCCGGGGCGCAGCCCTACCCTGGGCAGACGGCCGGACCGGTGGCGCTGGCGGATCAGGAGACTCGGGCAAGTGCAATGAAACTCAGACTCACCGCATGCAGTGACTCAGGCCGACCCGTCGACCTCGAGTTGATAGCCGATGTCACGGTGACGGTCGGTCAGGCAGCGCACATGATCGCGCAGGGGAACCCGGCGGTGACACCAGCCCGGCCAGGCGGGCCAAGCATCCCGCACCTGGCGGGGGGAGCCGCGACGCTCAGCCAGACGCGGGTGACCGCGCCGGGGGGTGTTCCTCCGATGACGCTACGGGTCCATCGGCCGGGGAGTGACCACGGCATCCTGCTGGATTCGGCGGAGCCGCTGGCCACTTCCGGTGTGCGATCGGGCAGCTGGGTGCAGGCGGTGCCGGTCGGACGTCGCGAACCCGGGGACTGCGACGCTCGCCAGCCCCAGGCCTTGTTGCGGTGCCTTGAGGGTCCCCAGCGGGGCATGGAGTTTCCCCTGCTGGATGGAGCGAACCTGGTGGGCAGGCACTGGCGGTGCCGGGTGCGGCTGACCGACCCGCATGTGTCGCGCTTTCACGCACGCATCGACATCGAAGACGGCAGAGCGGTGATCACGGATGTGGGCTCTCGCAATGGCACGGTGATCAGCAATTCTCGGACGGATCTCGCTGTGCTTGCTGCGGGCACGGAGGTGGTGGTGGGCGGCACCTCCTGCCTGCTGCTGCCGGTCCCGGCATCCGTTCAGACTGCCCCTCATGATCATGACGGCTCGTGTCCGCGATCACCCGGGGCGCCCGGGCGGACGACGGAGCCGGCTGTCGTGCACATGAGGTCGGCCCGGGTGGTGACGCGGTTGCGGCGCATGACTCTTGCGCTGCCTGCACCGCCTCTGCGGACTGAGCGGCAACGCCCCCCGCTGGTCGCCATGACTGCTCCGCTCCTGATGGGGGCGGGGATGTATGCGATGACACGCTCGTTGATGAGCCTGATGTTCGTCGTACTCACTCCCGTGATCATGATCGCCAGCTGGCTCGACTCTCTTCTGACCACTCGGCGTCGGAGACGTGAGGGAATGGCCGTCTTCGAAGCGGAGCTCCGCCGCGCCTCCGAGCAGATCGCGGAGTTCCAGGACTCGGAACGCCGCTCGCGGCAGGCGGAATCCCCCACAGCAGCAGCGGTTCTGGTCGCCATGGCCACACGCAGTGGGCTGTTGTGGACCAGGCGCCCGGAGCATCAGGAGTTCTGCGAAGTGCGCTGGGGTGAGGCGATGCTCTCCACCCGGCTCGACTGGGATCTCCCTGGGAAGACAGACAGCGAGCCAGGTGCCTGGAAGCGGGTCGAGGAACTGCGTGCCGGCCACGACCGGGTCGGCCCGGTGCCAGTGCTCGAACGGCTGGACCGGGCTGGAAATCTGGGAGTAGTGGGCTCAGGCAGGGTCGCGGAAGAGGCGTTGTGCGCCATAGTCATGCAGTTGACAGGTCTGCACTCACCGCAGGACCTCATTGTGACCTGTCTCGCGGAACCTGCACAGATCGCGAACTGGGGATGGCTCAAATGGCTGCCGCATGTCAGGAGCGTCAACAGCCCGGTCCAGGGGAATCACCTGGCAGGGAATGCACTCGATGCTGCGCGGCTTTTGGCGCACCTCCAAGAGATTCTCAGTACACGGCGCGGCCAGGGACAGATCCCTTCGCCTCGGGGGGCGCCTCGATCACACCTGCGACCGCAGGAGGGCATCGACAAGCTCCACGGTGCCGCAGTCGAGAGTCCTCCGCGGACCCCCGTCATCATCGTCCTCGTTCTCTCAGACGCCGTGGTGGAGACGGCCCGGCTTCTGGAGATCGCTGAGCAGGGGCCCGATTGCGGCATACACCTGATCTGGCTGGCTCGGAGTGACGTCCTACTGCCGGCGACGTGCCGGACCTTTGCCCTGCTGGAGGGCTCGCCCCAGGTGGGATTTGTGCGCGAGGGGGAGCTGATCTCGCTGACCAGCCTGGAGCGGGTGCCGCTGCGCGATGCGGAGGTCGTGGCGCGGCAGATCGCAGCCGTCGTGGATGCGGAGGCGCGTGGTCTCGATGAATCGGATCTGCCCGCTGCTGTCAGCTATGCGGATCTGGTCGGTGGCGATCTGACGATGTTGCCGCGCACGATCATGGACCGCTGGGCCTGCGAGTCCGGACTGCTCGACGCGGTCGTCGGGCAGGAGCCTGCCGGGCTGTTCAGGCTGAGCCTGCGCGAACAGGGTCCACATGCGCTGGTGGGTGGCACGACCGGTTCTGGCAAGTCGGAGTTCTTGCAGACCTGGGTGACGGCGCTCGCCATGGCACATAGCCCCGAGCGAGTGACATTCCTCCTCATCGATTACAAGGGTGGTGCCGCATTCGCGGAATGCGTGGGCTTGCCGCACACCGTCGGCCTGGTCACGGATCTCACGGCGCCTTTGGTGCGCCGGGCACTGACCTCGCTGCGAGCCGAACTGCGCCACCGCGAGCGATTGTTGGCAGCGGCCGGCGCGAAGGACCTCATCGATCTGGAACGAAAAGGCGACCCGTTGTGCCCGCCGGCCTTGGTGATCGTGGTGGACGAATTTGCCGCATTGGCCAGTGATGTCCCGGAGTTCATGGACGGCTTGGTGGATGTTGCACAGCGAGGTCGTTCGCTCGGCTTGCACGTCGTGCTGGCCACGCAACGCCCTGCGGGCGTGATCCGGGAGAGCTTGCGGGCGAATATGAACCTGCGCGTGGCACTCCGGTTGGCGGATGAGGCCGACAGCCTCGACGTGGTGGGGGTCAGGGATGCCGCCGGATTCGATCCGCGGCTTCCAGGACGCGCGGTGGCGAAGGTCGGTCCCGGCGCCGTGCGGTTCTTCCAGACCGGCTACCTAGGCGGTCTGAGCAGGGAGGATCTGACTGCGCCCCAGATCGAGATCCGGGACTGCCCGTTCGGGGTGGGAGGCACATGGGATCTGGCGCAGGTGACGACGCCCAGCACCGGAGTCCGTGACATCGAGCGACTGACGAGCGCCGTCCGGCAGGCCGC
>JAATES010000113.1 GCA_015655615.1 Actinomycetales bacterium | reverse complement strand
GACCTGCTGACGCACCCGGTTGAGGTCCGCGCCGAGCTTGGTGAGCACCTGCGCGGCGACACCCTCCCCCTCGCGGATCAGCCCCAGCAGGATGTGCTCGGTCCCGATGTAGTTGTGGCCCAACTGCAGCGCCTCGCGCAGGCTGAGCTCGAGGACCTTCTTGGCGCGCGGCGTGAACGGGATGTGCCCGCTGGGCGCCTGCTGGCCTTCTCCGATGATCTCGGTGACCTGGCTGCGCACGGCATCCAGGGAGATCCCCAGGGACTCCAGGGCCTTGGCGGCGACACCCTCGCCCTCGTGGATCAGGCCGAGCAGGATGTGCTCGGTCCCGATGTAGTTGTGATTGAGCATCCGCGCCTCTTCTTGGGCGAGGACGACCACTCTGCGGGCTCGGTCAGTGAATCTCTCGAACATGGCGGCGCTCCTTCCGGTGCGGACAGACGCCGCAACGGGAAAGCTGCGCCTGATCGCACCGACTCTAACGGCCTGAGCCCGCAGAGACATCCGAGATCGGCTCTTGTTCGCCACCGGCGTGAGAGCCGATCCCTCACCCCAGCAGGGTCTCCCCCACAAAACCGTCGTCGCCGCACCCCGGCGGGATGGCGAAGACCGCAGACCCGACGGGCGTGGTCCACTCGTTGAGCAGGTCGAGTTCATCGAGCCGCCGCTGCAAGGGCACGAACTGTGCCGTGACGTCTGCCTGGTATGAGCCGAAGAGCAGCCCCGACTCCACAGCGCCGTCGGTGAGCTGCTCATAGTTGTAGCCACGACGCAGAATCCGCTGCGACCGATCCTCAGACCGAGCCCGACGCATATGTGAGAACTCCGGGATCACGGGGAACCCCACGGCTGTGGTCGCGGTGAAGTCAGGCTCATCCTGCTCGGCGCTGCCGGTGAGCGGAGCACCGTTGCTGAGCGTGCGTCCCACCGACTGCTCCCGGCCGGACCGGTCGAGTTTGTCCCACTTGTCGAGATCCATGCGGATGCGCCGGAGGACGAACGAGCTCCCGCCCGCCAGCCAGCCTTCCGCCGCGTACGCCAGGGAATCGAAGTCGGCCGTCCCCGGCACCAGGTTGACCGTCCCGTCGACCTGACCGAACAGATTGCGCATGCTGGCGCCTTCCGGCCGCGCACCCGCCGCCTGCCGGAAGCCGTCCTGGCGCCACCGCTGCACCGCGAAGCTCCGCAGATCCTTGGCCATCATCCTCACCCCATGGGCGACCGTGGTCGGATCGTCGGCTGCGACCTCGACCAGCAGGTCGCCGCCGCACCAGGCCTCATCGAGCCGGTCGATGCCGAAGGCCGGCAGCGGTCCGAGCCAAGAAGGCACCGCCGATTCACCTGCGCCGCGCCGGACGAGTTCCGCGCCGAAGCCGAAGGTCACGGTCATCCGGGCCGGGAGGCCCGCCATCTCCGGCTCGGAGTCGGCCAGCGCCGCTGTGCCCTGCGTCAGCCGCCGGGCGTCATCGGTCAGGATTCCCATCATCCTGACCAGGCCATCACGGTCGATCTCCGGGCGCAGGTCCCATGCGAGGAAGACGGAATGGGCCTGGGGCACGACGGCCACCCCCGCCTGGTGGAGTCCGTGGAAGTCCACGGTCCGCGCACCGACCAGGCCGACTCCGGACTCCAGTGCACCGGTCGCAGCCGTCGGGGTCGGCCTTCCGGGGATCATCTGGGAGACCCCCGATCCAGCCCGGCCTTGAACGATGTCGCCGACCCCTATGCCCGCGGCAGCCCCCAGGCCGGCGGCAGCCCCTCCGAGGAGGAGCTGCCGCCGGCTCAGGGAGAACCGCGACGCGTCAGCCGGGTCCTCCGCCGCCACTACTGATCGCCGCCCATGTCCATCTCGGCACCCGCCGAGGCATCGCCGGACGCCTCACCGGCAGAGTCGTCGTACTGCTCGTTCGCCCCGGTGTAGTCCTTGGCGACCAAGGACAGATCGACCGACGAGCCGTCGGAGAACGTGAGAGTGAGCGGGACGTCAGAACCTGCCGCGACATCCTGGTTCAGCCCCATGAACATCACATGGTTTCCGCCGGGTTCCAATGTCAGCTCGCCGCCCGCCGGGATCTCGAAGCCACCCTCCTTCTTACGCATCGTCATCGTTCCCGAGTCGTCGGCCACGGTCTCGTGCAGTTGCATCATGTCCGAGACCGCGCTGGCAGCCGAGACGATCACGACCGGCTGAGTCCCGTCGTTCCTGATCACTGCGAATCCGGCGGACATGTCCGCCTTCTTGGCAGCTTTGAACCAGGTTCCCGACACCGTCACCTGTGAAGCCGCCGTGGTGGCGGAGGCGCTGGTGCTCGAGGGCGCGGGCAGGCCAGTGCTGCTGTCGGTGGCGCAGCCGCTCGCCCCCGCCAGAAGACCTGCCGCCAGGGAGACCGCTGCTACGGTCCGGATCGTCAATCGGGCATGACTGGTGACCCGGACGGCCTGGGCCACCGGGATGGTGCTGTCACACATGGAGAAGCCTTTCTCGTCAGCGAGAGGCGCACCCGTCAGGCATGGTCATGACGCGCACGCCGCCTGCGGATGAACACCATGACTACTCCCACTATCCCGAGCGCGATGACCGCCCCGCCCACACCCCAGAGCACTCTGCTGCCCGTGGTGCCGGACGAGTCCTGCCCGGCGACGGCCACGGTCGAGTCCGAGGTACCCGCAGCATCCGACGGACTCGTCGCCGCGCTCGACGGTGCCGTGGCCGGGCTACTGGCCGCACCAGAGGCGCTGGCCGTCGCCGGGCTGCTGGCCGCAGCCGGATCGCTGGGGCTCGCAGGATCGCTGGGGCTCGCCGGATCGCTGAGGCTCGCCGGATCGCTGGGCGTCTCAGCTGCGTCAGGGTCCTTGACCTTGAACGTGAAGTCACCGCTGATCGGATGCCCGTCCTCGGAGACCACGCGCCAGGCGACCGTGAAGGTCCCGTTGGGCATGCTCCCCGTCAGCTGGGCGCCAAGCGACGCGCCCTTCACTGTGGGCTCGTCGGTCGCCACTGTGTCGCCGGACGCGTCCTCGATCTCCAAGGCGGCCCCTGTGTCGATCAGCTTTCCGGAGAAGGTCAGCGTGATCTCCTCCGGTGCCTCCTTCACGGTGTCGCCGTCAGCCGGATCGCTGGACAGCAGGCTGTCATGCGCCGAGGACGGGAGCGCCGCCCCCGACGCGACGACGAATAACACACCGGTCGCGGCCAGTACGGCCGCCCCGCGGCGCAGCACGCCAGACATCACGAAGTGCTTCATGGAACGTTCTCCTTCAGGAAAGCTCACCGGTCGCAGGATTCCGGGGTCACCGCAATGCCGCGGCCACGATAGTGGAAGTGAGCAGTTCCGCCCCGATGGCAGAACTGCGACACACTGCGCCATACACCCCTCGGCGCACACCACCATGGGCGGGCTGTCAGGGCAAGGCCACGCAAGACCGGTCTCGAGCGGGCGGCCCGCGCCATGGGCTGACCAGCAGATGAAAGCCTGCGCCGCCGGGCCTGACCTCGCGGTGCACCATGGCGAGTGCCAGCGCCGGCGGCAGCATGAGGTCGGCCACCGGCCCCGGGGCGTGCGGGGAGACCCAGGACCGTGCCCGCGCCGCCCAGGTTCTCAGTTGCCCCGCGATCTGCTCGCTGCGGTACAGGACCCCGGTGGTCAGGACGGCCGCAAGCAGGTGAGCGCACCACATTCCCGGCCCCGCCATATGTGCGGCAGCGGGCATCGGCGCCACAGCCGACATCGGCATGGCATGGAGAAGGGCTCCATCGAGGCTCATGCCGTCGAGTCCCGGCAGGTGACCACCATGCCCCGCGGAGCCGCCGGCATGCGTGACCGCCGCCATCGGCATGGTCGCCCTGTGCCCGGCGGACCAGGTGAAGATCGCATGGAACATGGCCTGGCTCAGTCCCACCGAAACGGACAGTCGCACGACCGCCTGCCGCAGCCGCGCCGCGAGCACGCAGGCGATGATCGCTAGGACCAGCGGCACCAGGATGCCTACGACTCCGGGCATCGATCCCCCTGCCAGGAGATGCGAGAGCAATGCCACACCGGTCGCGAAGACCGCTCCCGCCACACCGCGTTGAGCGGCAGCGGATGCGGGTGTCATAGGACGATTGTCACATGTGGCCGAGAGTCTCCCGTGCCGGGCTGAGGGCCAGAACCACGCATCCCGTCATCGCAGCGAGCACGGCGACCACCGCGGGCACAGCCCATTCGGGGCGCACGGCGTCCCCCAGGAGCATCAGACCCGCGATTCCCGGGACAACGATCTCCACCACCCACGACACCGCTGTCACCCGCCCGACATCGCCCCGTTCCAACGACCGTGCGAAGGCCACGGCGCCCACCACTGCCAGGACCGCCAGCGCGGGCACCGCAGGCTGCCACAGGAGGTCACCGAGCGCCGACGCCACCGGCTCCCCCGCGCGAGCGGTGCCATGCGCCCCTCGCGCGGCCAGGGCGGCACCGCCGTAGCCCAGCCCGGCCAACACGGCGAGCACCGCTGCGTTCCCGCGACGGTAGAGCAGGCCTGCCCCGACGGCCATCACGACGGCACCGAGGAGCATTCCGACACCGAATCCGGACGGTGAGGCCTGTGCTGGCTGGTCCCCGGCGCCGAACGCCAGGACGGCCAGCGACAGCACGATCACAGCGATGGCCATGCCGTCGCGGCGACGCAGTCTCGCCTGGAGAAAGATCCGGGACAGCACCACAGTGACGACCAGTGATCCTGCGAGCAGGCTCTGCACCGCGAACAGGGGCAACCGCCGCACGGCCAGGAGCGAGGCCAGCCATCCCAGTCCGTCCAGTGCCAGACCTGCCGCATAGAGCGGCTGGGTCATGACGCGCAGGCCACTGCTGCGCCGGGCCGCCACGGCCTGAAGCACTGCGGCCACGCCGTAGGCCGCGGCGGCGGCGAGCGCCGCGGCGAGGGCGGCGATCATATGCGTCGGCCCAGGTACCGCCCCATGACGGGGATCTCAGTGATCCCCTCCGCGTCAGCCATCACCAGCCCCTGGGTGGCGACGAACTCGACCGAGTCCAGGACGACGTAACGCGGTACCCAGGACGGGTCGAACTTGTCGTTAAAGGCGGCCAGAGACGCCATCTGCGTGCGTGCACGGAGTTGCTGGAGGATCGGCCGGGTCAGCTGCGCCCACGCCCCGGTCCGGTCGCCGTCCAGCAGGGTGCGCTCCACGGCGAAGTTGAGCGCGAGCGCCTGGCCGCCCTCGCGCGCCACGTGCTCGATGGTGGCCACGATGCACGCCTCCATCAGGCCGTTGGGGGTCTCCGCGTCAAGCCGACGGCGCATCACGTCCAGGGACCAGCCATCGATGTGGGGAGCAGGCACCCACTGGATGAAGGCGTCCACCCGTCCGTCGGCATTACGGGTCGCGCTGAGCATCAGGCCGGTGTCATGCGGGTCGAAGAGACGCGACAGCGTCATGGAGAAGCCTCGCTCCGTGTCACCCTGGCGGCTCGCGGTGGCGATGGCGAGTAGTTGTGCCTGCAATGCCGCGTCGCAGGTGGCGGGATCGTGGAACGACGTCGTGTAGCCCTCCCGAGCCACGCGTGAGACCGCCTGCCGCAGCGACTTGCGGTCCCCACCGGCCAGCGTGAAATCCGCGCAGCCGACCAGGGCCTCGTCGCCCAGGTACACCGGCCGCAGGCCACTGGACTCATAGCGGGGCAACCACGGCGCCGAGGCGCCGAGGACGGCCACCGACCAGCCCTGGGCCGCCACAAAGTGCAGGAACTCCTCCCAGACCTCGTCGCGTTCGGCTGCGGGTCCGATGGGGTCCGGGGACACCAGGCACACCCCGGCGCGTACCGTGTGCGCCACCACGGACCGCTCCACGAAGAACCAGTCCTTGTCATCGCGCAGTGCGAAATAGTCCAGGGTTCCGGTGCCGTACCGCTCCACGATGGCGCGGGCCCGTTCCCGCTCCAGAAGATGGGCATGGCCGCTGAGCGAGCGGGGTTCGCGCGGCGACAATGCGACCCACAGTGCGGCAGCGATGAGTGCGGCTCCCGTCAGGATCAGAAGCGGGGACACCATCCGCTCGGCGTGGACGAGCCGATGGTGCGCTGAGGCCAGACCACCCGCGGCGAGGCACCCCACCACCAGCACCGCTCCCGCACCGGCGAGCAGCGCAGCACGGCGAGCCGCCACACGAGTGGGAAGCACCGCGAATGCGTCATGCTGGAAGCTCATCCAGGCAACGGCCGCTGTCGCGACGATGGTCTCCTCGATGTCGAGACCCTTGGCCAGATGCAGGATTGCCGAGAGCGCCAGCAGCGCTAGCGTCGTCACCCAGGCCAGTCGCTGGCCCCGGCGCAACCCGCGGGCCGTCAGCAACAGGGCCACCGACACCAGGACGAGCACCAGAGCGGCCGTGGTGGGAACCACGCCGGGGACAAGGTCCAGGACCACTGCGAGGCGGCGGCGCAACGGCGGGGACGAGGCAGACACCATCCCCACCACCGCGACGACCACCGCCACGGTTGCGGCCATGGAGCGTACCCTGTCACGGCGGCGCCAGGGGTGCAGGGAGCCCTCCTGTCGCTGGACCATAGGCTCCAGTCTCTCCCCGCGAGCCGCAGTATTCGCCACCACGGCACAGACCAGGCACCATAGAATCCTGCAGGGAGGTCCCATGTTCATCGCCGAGCCGTCTGATCCCACACTCTCGCCCGAAGTCCTGGCCGCGCTGTCGGGCACTGAGGACTGGCTGAGCTCGTGGACCACGACCGCGATCCTCCTCGGATTCGGGATCGTCCTGCTGATGGCCACCATCCTGCTGCGCCGCCGCTGGCGCCATCGGCTGTGGCGGGTGGTCACCATCATCGTGTCGGTGCTGTCGATCCTGGCCGGGAGTGCCATCGGGGTGAACACGTACTCGGGGTACGTGCCCAATGTGGGAGCCGCACGTCTCACGTTCGCGAACCTCGGAGTCAACACGCCGTCCGTGACCAGGGACAACCGGGGCGGGACCACCACACCGGTACAGATCCCGGCTCCTGCGGCGGACCAGATGCCGGACTCGACGACCTGGGTCTACACGCCGCCGGGCTATGACGGCGCCGACACCAGCACCCGGTATCCCGTGGTGTACCTGATCCACGGCACCCCCGGCAGCTCCAGCGACTGGTTCGCGGGCGGGCAGATCGCGCACACGATGAACGTGCTCATCGAGGCCCGGGTGATCCGTCCGATGATCGTCGTCGCGCCGGACGTGAACGGCACCGGCCCCGGCGCGAATGACACGGAATGCCTGAACTCGACCACGGGAGGCTCACAGGTGGAGTCCTTCCTGACCGACACGGTGGTCACCTGGATCGATGCGCACTACCAGACCGCCGCCGACCGCAGCCACCGGATCATCGGCGGGATGTCCGCCGGTGCCTACTGTTCCCTGGACATCGGCCTGCGGCACAATGCCCTGTTCGCGACGATCCTGGCCATCGAGGGCTACCCCGACCCCGGGGACGGCGGCCGGGCGATGATGGCGACCGAAGCCGAGTTCGCCGACCACACCCCGTCCCACTACGTCCCGGATCTCGCCTTCGCGGGTCCGATGTCGATCTTCATGGACATGGCGGACAGCAGCGAGGAGGAACGGGTCACGGCCATGACCACTCTGGGCGCCCAGCTGACCGAACGCGGGCACGATGTGGTGCTGCGTACCGAAGTGGATCGCGATCACACCTGGGCGATGGCCCGCGCAGCCATTCCCTATGGCCTGGTCTTCGCCTCGGACCGACTTCCCTGAGCCTGTTGCCGCAGGTGGGCCTCACGCTGCGGCAAGCCGGACCTGCGGCGCGTGGTGTGATGGGACCATGACCACACGCCTCACCATCGGACCGCTGGACGACGGCGGCCGCGCGAATGTCCAGGTACTCGCCGCGGCCGCGAGCGCAGCCGACGGAGTGGCCCCGCTCTCGGAACAGCCGTTGCTCGATCTCTCCTCCCGAGACCCCGACATCACGCACGTCGTGGCCCACGATGAGGGCGGAGGGGTCGTCGGCTATGCGCAGATCGACCGGCGCGGACCTGCGGCGAGCGCGGAGCTCGTGGTGCATCCGCAGGCACGTCGCCACGGCGTCGGCCGGACCCTGCTGCGCACCGCCCGGCGTGACGCGAGCCTGCCGAGCCGCTCGGGTGAGCCTGGCCAGCACGGCACCCTGCGGGTGTGGGCTCATGGCAATCTCGCTGCCGCACAAGCCCTCGCGGCCGCCGAGTCGCTGACCGTGGTGCGCGAGCTCCGGCGGATGGAACGAACCCTCAATCCCGCCAGCAGCAGCGAAGAGCTGCCGTGGATTCCCTCGGTTCCGATGGTCATCGCCTCGCTCGGGCCCGACTCACTGGTGCAGGCCTTCCAGCCGGGGCGGGATGAGGAGGCCTGGCTGACGCTCAATGCCCGGGCCTTCGCCCACCACCCGGAGCAAGGCCGGCTCACGCTGGCGGACCTGCACGCCCGGATGGCCGAGGAATGGTTCGACGCCCAGGGCTTCTTCGTCGTGCGCGGCGGCGGCGGCCCCGGTGGAGAGTCCATCGCCGACGACGGTCCCCTCGTGGCAGCGGTCTGGACGAAGATCACTCCCGAGGCCCGGCGGACCGGCTCAACCGGAGAGTTGTACGTCCTGGCGGTCGATCCGCAGGCGCAGGGACGCGGCTGGGGACGGCGTCTGACCACCCTCGCGCTGGCCTCTCTGCGGGCATCCGGGCTGACCACCGCCGAGTTGTGGACCGATGCCACGAACCTGGCCGCCGTGGCGACCTATGAACGGGCGGGTTTTCGCACGGCCGCGACCGACGTGCAGTACGGACCCGCTGCTCCCAGCGATAGCCAGGGGCCTGCTGGGAATGCCACGATAGAGCGATGACCCAGCAGAGAATGGCCCCGGAGCTCGCCGAGCACATCGCGGAGCACATCGCCACCGGACCGGACCAGCCGGAGTCCGACGGTGCCACGAGCCCGCAGCCGGAGGCCGGGGCCGGGGCCGCCGAGCTCGTCCCCTTGCCCGCGGACCGGTTCCTGGACAGGGAGACCAGCTGGCTCGCGTTCAATCAGCGAGTCCTGGAGCTCGCTGAGGATGACTCGCTTCCCCTGCTGGAACGGGTGCGCTTCCTGGCGATCTTCGCCTCGAACCTCGATGAGTTCTTCATGGTCCGCGTGGCCGGACTCAAACGTCGCATCGCCACCGGGCTCGCTGTCCCCGCCGCCTCAGGGCTGAGCCCCCACCAGGTGCTGGAACAGATCAGTGAGCATGCGCACGCTCTGATGGCGCGCCATGCCGCGGTGTTCTCCGACCAGGTCCAGCCTGCACTGGCCGCCGAGGGCATCACCCTGGTGCACTGGGTGGATCTGTCCCTGACCGAGCAGGAGCGGCTGCGCAAGTTCTTCCGGCGGCAGATCTTCCCCGTCCTCACTCCCCTCGCCGTCGACCCGGCACACCCCTTCCCGTACATCTCCGGGCTCTCCTTGAACCTCGCCGTGGTCGTTCGCAACCCCCACACCGGCAAGGAGCACTTCGCGCGGGTCAAGGTGCCGCCACTGCTGCCCCGCTTCATCGCCGTGGATGCCCGCGGGCGGCCCAGCGCCCCCTCCACCCAGACGGCATCCGGTGCGAAGGGCCCGACGTCGTTCGTGCCGATCGAGGAGGTCATCGCCGAGCACCTGGACACGTTGTTCCCCGGCATGGAGATCTCCGAGCACCACACGTTCCGGGTCACCCGCAATGAGGACGTCGAGGTCGAGGAGGACGATGCCGAGAACCTCCTCAAGGCCATGGAGAAGGAGTTGCTACGACGGCGCTTCGGGCCTCCGGTCCGGCTCGAGATCGCCGACGGCATCAGCCCCCGCGTCCGCCACATCCTCACGCGTGAGCTCGGTGTCCGACGCCGAGGTCTACACCCTGCCCGCCCCGCTCGACCTCACCGGACTCCACCTCATCGCCGACCTCGAACGGCCCGCCCTGCAGTATCCGCGCTTCGTCCCGACGACCAACCGGTACCTGGCCGAGGTCGAAAGCGCGACGCCCACCGACATCTTCGCGGCGATCCGCCGCCGTGACGTGCTGCTGCACCACCCCTACGACTCGTTCTCCACCTCGGTGCAG
>JAATES010000192.1 GCA_015655615.1 Actinomycetales bacterium | reverse complement strand
GTGCAGGTGTCGAGCAGCGCCGCCGTCGTGGTGGCCTTGCCATCCTGTGTGAGGGTAGACGCAGGCGACGAACCGTAGGAGACCACGATCGGCCGCGTGCCACCCTCCCCGCCCCCCGAGAAGTCGGTGTAGTAGGCGTCGGACCAGCCCGTGTCGATCTTGACCCCGTTCTCGGCCAGCTTCTTCCAGTAGTCAGCGAAGCCATCCGCCCCGAAGGCTGAGACCGTGCCCAGCAGGAAGGCTGCGCCGGGGCTGGAGGAGGTGGGGTCCAGGACCACCGTGAGGTCCTTGTAGTCCGCAGCGGTGAGGTCCTGATACGTCGCCGGCGGCGTCTTGCCCTTCTTCTCGAACCATGCCGTGTCCACGTTCACGCACACGGTGCCGTAGTCGATGGCCGTGGCCGTCCCCGACGCCGACGTCCCGTAGGACGGGACCGTGGAGGTGACGCCCGCCGGTGAGTACGCCTGGGCCACGCCCTGGTCCACCACCTGGGCGATGAACGAGTTGTCGACACCGTAGAACGCGTCCCCCAGGGGAGCGTCCTTGGTCAGCACCAGCTGGTTGGCGAGCTGTCCTCCGTCCCCGGAGGTGACGACCTTGAGCGTCAGCCCGGACTCCTTCTCGAAGTCGGCCTTGACCTCGTCGGGCAGCACGAACGAATCGTGGACCACCAGGGTCACGGTGGTCGAGGCCGGGGACGAGGCCGCTCCCGCGGCGGGAGACGAGCTGGTGCTGGTTCCGCTCGAGCACGCCGCCAACGGCATGGCCAGCGCAGCGGCGAGTGAGATCACAGTCAGCGATCTGGACAATCTGGTCACGAACATCCTCCTGGTCGTCCTGCCGGGGCAGGATTGGGAGGGGCACCACCACACCGCGTCCAGACGCGCCTGCGCCGGGTCACGGCACGGTGATTCGAGCTCGACTTCCTCCACCGGTACGAACCGGATCAGGTTCGAGGGTCTGCGGATGGTCCGCACTCTCAGCGCTCGGGGCGCTCCCCTGTCGTTGCCACGACCCTAGCACCCGCCGGGCTCCGGATCTGTGTACGGTGAGGTCAGCAGTATGCCTTCGAAACCCACCCCCAGGAGCCCCGCATGAGCGACAAGGACACGACTGACACCCTGACCTACAAGGTGACTGTTTCCCTGCTCTCCCTGGCGTCAGGCTGGCTCGCGCAGAAGGCCCTGGTGGCACTGTGGCGCACCGCCGCCGGGAAGGAGGCTCCCAAGAACATCGACGACGACGACTCCACGGTCGTCGGCGTGGTCGGCTTCGCGGCCGTCAGCGCGGCCGTGGCCGCCCTCACCCGTGCGCTCGCCTCACGCGGCACCAAGAAGGTCGCGGCCCGCATCGCCAATCCGCGCTGAGGTTGCTCGTGGCAGTATTCGCTGATCTGACTCCGCTGCGGCGCAGTCCGGACTTCCGGCGCCTGTGGTGGGGGCTCGGCATCTCGCAGCTCGGGCATCAGCTCACCGTGATCGCAGTCGGCCTCGAGGCGTACCACCTGACCGGCTCCACCTTGGCGGTCGGCATCATCGGGCTGTGCGAGCTTCTGCCGCTGGTGTTCTTCGGGCTCTACGGCGGAGCGCTGGTCGACCAGGTCGACCGCCGGCTGGCGGCCCTGGTGGCCACCGGCGTGCTGTGGATCACCACCCTGGGTCTGGTGATCCAGGCCGTCGCGGGTGCCGGGTCGGTCGCCGTGCTGTACGCCCTGGTGGCCCTCCAAGCGGCAGGGTTCGCGGTCAACTCGGCGGCCCGCTCGGCCATTCTGCCCAGGCTGCTCGAGCCCGCCCTGATGCCCGCGGCCAATGCACTGCAGGGCATCGCCGGAAACCTGGCGATGACCCTGGGGCCCGTCCTGGGTGCCGTTCTGGTCGCGAGCGTCGGCTTCACCACCGCATATGCCACCGACGCCGTCCTGATGACCTTCGCATGGTGGGCCCTGGTCAGGCTCCCGCCGATCCTGCCCGAAGGCCACTCACCGGGCGGCGCAGGCCGCGTGGGGCTCTCCAACGTCTTGGAGGGTCTGTGCTACCTCGCCACGCAGCCCAACGTCCGCATGACCTTCCTCGTCGATCTGTGCGCCATGATCCTGGCCATGCCCCGGGTCGTCTTCCCCGCGGTGGGCGTGCTGTACCTCGGAGGAGGGGAGGCCACCACTGGGCTCCTCACCACCGCGATCGCGGTCGGCGGCATCCTGGCCAGCGTCTTCTCCGGTTCCCTGACCCGTATCCGCTGGCAGGGCAAGGTCATCGCGTGGGCCGTGGCCGGGTGGGCGCTGAGCATCATCGGGTTCGGCGTCGTCCTGGTCAACGTCGGCCCCACCCGGCCCGGGCATGTGCTGTGGGCGGGCCTCGCACTCGCCTTGCTGACGTTGATCGCGGCAGGCGCCTCAGATGCGGTCAGCGCCGTCTTCCGGCAGACCATCTTGCAGACCGCCACCCCCGACCACCTGCGCGGGCGCTTGCAAGGAGTGTTCATCATCGTGGTCGCGGGCGGCCCGCGACTGGCCGATGTCGTCCTCGGCGCCGGTTCCGAATGGGTGGGAGAAGCGTGGGTCACCGTCCTCGGTGGCATCGCCTGCCTCTGCGTGCTGACACTGCTGCTGCGGACCAACCGGAGCTTCCTGGCCTACGACGCCCGGCACCCGCAGCCGTGAGCGCCGGGCAGGTCCGAGCACCGGCCAACTCGGGAGCCGGCCAGCTCGAACGCCGCGGTGTTCCGGATCCCCTCGCCGCCGGGACTACCGCGGCGGAATCTCAGGATCGGGATCCCGGTCGCCGTGCAACCGCACCGGGCGGATCTCCCCGATGATGGGGATCGGCTTGTTGTAGGAGAGCAGACCGTACCGGCTGACCAGGTTCGCGAAGGTCGCGAACCTGTTGCGCCCTCCCAGAAGCTGGAAGACGTGGACGCCCGCCCAGAGGTACCAGGCGATGGCCCCCGACAGCGGTGGCAGCCAGCGGATCTGGACGACGGCCGATCGGCGCCCGATCGTCGCCATCATGCCCTTGTCGATGTAGTGGAAAGGAACGGTCGGCTCGCCTGCCAGCAACCTCTTGATCTGCCTGCCGACGTGTTTGCCGGACTGCAGCGCAGGCTGGGCCAGCTGCGGAAGGTCGTCATCGTTGATGGCGATGTCACCCGCGGCGAAGATGACGTCCTGGCCCTTGACCCGCAGATCGGCCCCCGTGACGATGCGCCCGCCATATCCCTGCTCGAGCCCCCAGTCGGCGACCTCCTCATGCGCGCTCACCCCGGCAGCCCAGACGACCACGTCGGCCGGGATCACCGTTCCATCGGTGAGGACCACGCCGTCGGGGCGCACCTCCTGGACGCCCGCTCCGAGCCGGAGGTCGACCTCACGCTTGAGCAGCGCCCGATGCGCGTAGGCCCGCAATCGCGGCGCGAAGGGCTTCAGCAGCTCGTGCCCGCGCTGAACCACCGTGATGTCGATGTGCCCCTCGGCGATCTCCGGATAGGCACGAGTGAGGCCCTGATTGCGCAGCTCGGCCAGCGCTCCTGCCATCTCCACACCCGTCGCACCACCGCCCACGATGACCACGGCCAGTCCGTCGTCGGCCGACGGCGTGGCAGCCGAGCTCTCCAGGCTGCGGAACAGCTCGTCCCGGATCACCAGGGCCTGCGAACGGGTGTAGATGGCCCGCGCGTGCGCCTTCGCACCGGGGGTCCCCATGTAGTTGGTGGTCACGCCGTTGGCCAGCACCAGGAAGTCGAACGAGATCTGCTCGCCGTCCTTGAGCGTGATGGTCCTGCGGTCCGCGTCGATCGCGGCCAAGAGTCCTTGCCGGTATCGCACGTTGTCCTGGCGGTACCGCAATGCCCGCAGGAAGTAGGTGACGTCGCCCGGGTTGAGACCGGCCGTCGCCACCTGGTAGAGCAGCGGCTGGAACATGTTGTAGATGTGCCGGTCGATCACCAGGACGTCGACGTCCGCCTTTCGCAGCGTGCGGACCACGGCCACTCCGGCAAACCCGCCGCCGACGACCACCACCCTGGGACGATGTCCATGCTGCTTGCCGTCACTCATGGGATTCCTGCCTCAGATTGAGCCCGCGGCCGCCGGAGAGTGTCCGCAGATGCCACCTTACAAACCTTCCGGCCAGGAGTTCCCCTTTGTCCGCTCTGGGTGAGAAACCACACATCTGATCGACGGGAGCCCGGGCCGCAGAAGGCGGTCCCGCGCGTGGCTGCCCACAGGCCACTCCGGCTGCGGAATCTGTGGGAGCGCGGTACGCCGCCTGGACTCGGCATGATGGCGCCAGCCCGCCGTCCGGACCCTTCGGGGCCGCAGCATGCCGCCAGAAATCTGTTTGTTCTCGCCTCTGGCGCGTCACGGGCAAGATAGGTATTCTGGGTCGCGAAGTTGCAGTGCCTCGCACGTCCACTTCGGTTCACACCGGCTTGATTCTATCAAGAGTTG